>NZ_JAMOYY010000080.1:0-2076 GCF_023669475.1 Blautia sp. MB18-30
AGGGAAAGAGTAAGGGAAAGTTCACTTGCTACAAACTTAGTATTTTCAAGGGTTTGTGAGGAATTTGATAATCAACTATAACAGTTATTAAATTTCCTAAAATAAGTGAAATATCAACTGGAATTTGGCTATTTCGTTGCAACAATACTTATCCAATGATTTTTTGCATTTGAATACGTTTTGATCTCTGTAAAACCCGCTTCTTTCAAAGCGGCAACAAGTTGTTTAGATGTGTAAATCTTCATACCATTGATCATCTTTGTCCATTTTTCATCTGCGGCATTCGTTCCGTCACTCTCGTTACAAATCAGGAATATGCCTTCGCTTTTCAGCACACGGTTGACCTCGGAAAAGCATTTTACTAATCCTGGCCAAAAGTAAACTGTTTCGAAGGCAGAAACATAATCAAAAGTCGCGTCAGAAAAGGGTATAGCAGATACATCTCCTTGAACTACATTACATTTCCCTTGTTTAATGGCGAGGGCGTTCAATTTTTGAGATTTTGCCACACTAACCTCAGAATAATCCATTCCTGTCACGTGGCCATTTCTACATCTATCAAGCCAGACCGCAATATTTGCTCCGCCGCCACAGCCGACGTCAAGAACTTCAGCATCAGACTTCGTGGAGATATTTGAGAATCCCCATTGCGATAATTTGGCGTGACCGCTGTTCATCATCTTCGTCATCAATTTTCCGCCGAAGCCTTGTGGCTTACGGGTATTTTCAAAAAATCTCATTACAGAATTCCTCCTCCACAAATACCGGTTTTCTTAATTCGACAAACCGGTATTGCTCAATCGTTTTTCTCCGTTAGGAGAATATACAATCCATAAATAAAAAGAACAAGGAATAAAACCGTAGGAATCAATAATCCATTTTCTAAAATACTTATAATCATTCTTCCAGGTGGCGTTACCCATGCAGTTGCTGGATTTTGCATTGCCGCTATTATCATTCCTACAATACCAACAACACTACTTAATGTTAAAAAACCACCTTTTATATTTCTACTCATAATCATTACCTCCTCGTTAAATACCGATTTATCTCTTACATTTTATCATATTCTATCCCAAAACTCTATTCTTAGATTGCCAAAGAGCAGCCTTCCGACTGCTCTTTCTGGCTCCCCAGGCAAGTCTTTCGTGAATACTTCCTGTTGGCATTTGCTCCATTTGTCGCTTTTCTTCTAATGCCTTCTGCTCCTGTATATCCTGTTGTACCGCATCATCTACAGCATTTTCTCCAAGAACACGCACTACCCGGTCATATCTATCAGAAACATCCTGCAATTGTTGTTTTTCATCAAATAACTGCTCTTTTTCTTCACGCACTGCATCTAACTCTCTTTGTATTTGGTTATATGCTTGCTTTGTTTTCTGATATTTGTGTTTCCATTTTTCTACTTCTTCGGCAAGTTCTTTAACCTGTGCAGCCATCGCAGCAATTTTATTTTTCACCTGAGTAAACAGTGGTTTTATTTTCTTATCCCGGTAGGTTGTTGCACGTTCCAATGCACCAGCTTCTGGAAGTAGAGTTTTCACTGTTCCATATTCCTTTATTTCTTTGCTGACATTATCCATTACCGGCTGTAACCGTTCTCTGCGTTCTTCCAGGCTATGCAGATCTTTCTCGGCTTTTTCCGCACACTTCTCAGCTTCCTCTTTATCTTTAACTGCCTGCTCCTTGTCATCTTTTAAAAGCTGGATATTGTGGTAACAATCCGTCTGAAACTGCAATATCATCGTGATCCGGAACGTGCTGAACAGATCAAACAGATCAAAGGCTGGTAAAAAAATTACTCCTGTGAATAGCAAACATTCGCAGGAGTTTTTTTGGCACCGTTTTGGCACCGCTGGTCTTATTTTTCAATTTTAAATTTATCTTTACTTAGTCTTATTGATAAATTTCCTTTAATCTCCGCATTGAAAATTCATAGATGATTTTACTTTCCACCCAACAGAAAAACCCCGGAAACCTTACGGTTCCGGGGTATCTTACGTTTGGACACAATGTACCTTGCGGTACTCAATATATATTAAATTAGGATGTTATACTAATTAACGATTACTC
>NZ_JAMOYY010000081.1:0-1967 GCF_023669475.1 Blautia sp. MB18-30
ATAAATTAACTTTTGCAGGGAAAACTATACAATATGAATCTTATATGTGGAAAGTAAGAAAACTGTTCTTACTTTGTGATAATAAATTAAGAACAGTAGAAAAAGATCGAAAAAGTGGAATGAGTTTTTGAAAAATAGTGAAAAAAACAATATTGTGGAAGCTGATTGTAAACAATAACTAGAATACTCTGGGGTCAGACCCCATAAAGAACATATCATAATCATTATAAAAACAATCCCTGGAAGAATCCCATCCGATATCACAGTTGGGTTGTGAAAAGTAGCGTTCGCAGTCACAATCCGTAATAGCTTTTTCCTTGCAGTCACAAACGCAGTGTTTACGCTCACGTGCAGATGTGACTACAGGAGTGCCATCACCGGCAATAGAAAGGCTTGATGGATCGATGAACCCTTTGGATACGGAGACCGTCAAAAACTCATGGCTGTAAATCTTAAAGAGGGATGCATAAGGCTGGTCATCAATGGAAAAAGAATCCGTTTCCAATGATTTAAGTAACTGGTCAACGGTAACTTTCTCAAAAAGGTTGGGCTTTAGCACCTTTCTGCTTAGGCTGTTTTACTTTTTTCTTTTTGAGAGGACGGATATGGGGAGAAAGATTATCAGAATCCGAATCCCAAAGTCTTCTGGAAAAATCATAAAAAGTACCAACACCGGGAGTATTGCCGAAATCAAATCCACTGAGGATGGCATAAAGAGGATTGATCTTAAGCTGGGCAGCCCAGTCAGTAATGGAATGGACTTTAAAATCAATAGACAAAAGATAAGAACGCTGCATGCAGGATGGAGTTCTTGGAGCAGGTCCAAACTTAGAATATTTGAATTCAGGATAATGAATATCAGATTACATTAACAATGAAAGAACCTGTATATTCGACTAATATAGAGGAATATATTAAAAAAGTTGAATGGAATACAGAGGGGAGTACACTCATTCATATGGTTGATGCCAATATCGGAGTCAGACCCCAGTAACAGTAACTGAGATGGCATAAGGAAGTATATAGGTGATAGCTTATACCTGTAAATAAGTCAGGTGAGGGCCTGATGAGATATGAAAAATAAATTGTATGATTTTAGGGGAATCGAATATATGGATGATGCAAACGATTTTATTAGAAATAGTTTGATTGCTTTAACAGGAACAGTTCCATATGTAGGTGGGCCAATTTCATTTTTGTTAGACAAATATATTCCATCGGAAGCGGAACGTAAAAGAAATGAATTTATAAGCAAGGTATCGGATGACTTAGAGGAATTGAGAGAAAAAGTGGATGCATTCAATTTTGAAACACCTGAATTTTACAGTATATTTACTAAATTACTTAGGCATGCAGTAGAGGAATATCGTGATGAAAAGATTAATGCATTTAGAAATTTAACCATGAATATTGTGTTAGAACCTGAACAGTTTGATAAAATTGATTTTTTTACACGGCTTGTTATTGTGCTGGTTCCAGATGAAATTGTAATTTTAAGAACATTTTATCTTTTAGATGTAAAAAACGAATTAAAAAATTTTGATACAAATCCAAACAAAAGGGATATTTATAAAATTATAACAGATCTGTACGGTGTAGAGGACAGGTTATATATTAATGCATTGATGACAGATTTGGGCAGATATCGTTTGGTATTAGCAAATAATGAATTAAAAACGAAATTTCCAAAAGATGGAATGTTTTTATCGAAACTAGGAAAAGAATTTACAAATTATATTTTTTCACCTAAAGAAGGGGCACATTATGGATTCCAATACAAATGATCTTTTACGAAATATAGGGATTAGTGCTGTGTCGGCACTTCCTGTATGTGGTAGTGTACTTGGTTATTTATTAGATAAGAAGATACCAGAACAAATAGTAGTACGGTATTCTTCTTTTTTAGAAGAATTGGAAAAAGATATTTTATCATTAAATAAAAAGTTAGATTATGAACAATTTACAAC
>NZ_JAMOYY010000082.1:0-1885 GCF_023669475.1 Blautia sp. MB18-30
GCAAAGTCTAATAATACATTATGCTTAGATAAATTTTACCCGGAAAGGATTTGATGATAACAGATATTGATCAGCAAAGTGATAAAATTATAATTCAGATGAAATCAACTTCAAGCAGCTGTAAATGTCCAAAGTGTAATCGTATAACACAAAAATATCATGGAACATATACTCGTAAAGTACAGGATTTACCTATTTTAGGAAAAAGTGTTCAACTTGAAATTTGTTCACATGAGTATGCATGTTTGAATGATGAATGTGGGGTTGTTTCCATTGCGGAGACTTTTGATGGATTCCTTAATAATTATAGTCGTATGACAGAAAGATGTGCTGATTTTATCTGTACATTGGCTTTTGAAACCAGTTGTGAAGGCTGCGCCCGTGTCTGCCGCACATTAGGGATAAAAACTAGTGGTGATACCGTAATACGATTACTTTTAAAAAGATATGAATCTCTTCCCCAACCGGAAGTTAGTGATGTAATAGGTGTGGATGATTTTGCATATAAAAAGCGTCATACATATGGGACTATCATAGTAAATGAAAAAACGCACGAGCCTATAACATTGTTGAATGGAAGAAATGGGGATACATTGCGGGAATGGCTTAAGAATAATAAAAATGTTAAAGTGGTTACAAGAGATAGGGCAAGTGCATATGCGAAAGTAATATCAGAAGAATTACCCGATGCAATGCAGGTAGCAGACCGATTTCATTTACATCAGAACCTACTGGAAACAATAAAAAAAGCTCTGAATCAAGAAATCCCTGCAACAATAAGTATCCCACACAATGATACATCTATCGATGCAGAAGAACATTGTAAAAAAAATCGCATCTGATGTGGATAATTATGCTGCTTTTTCAGAAAAACGTTATCAAATGATCTGCCAAATACAAAATTTTTTAAAAGAAGGCTGTAGTTACCGTGAAATTGCCAAACGTATGGGAGTAGGTCGCAACACAATTGCAAAATATCGTAAAGGTGATCCAAAAGAATTAAGTATGTATGGAATTCATCAAAGCAAACTTGATCCATTTCATGATTTTATTATAGATTGTCTTAAAGAAGGATGGAGTAAAAGCAAAACTGTAAAAGCAATATACGAAAAAGGATATTCTGGATCCAAAAGCAATGCTTTTGATTATTTGTGCAAAATAGAGCAAAAAGAAAATAAATGTTTTGAGCCACAACCATATGTCAGAACAATGACGGAGTGTTTAAAATACAAAACCGGCAGTAAGGGAAAAGATAAAGATTATATTACACGAGAAGGTGTGTTTAGGTACATGTGGATGAATACTGAACTTTCAGATAATCATAAGGAATATATTTATGAAAAGTATCCAAATATTGGGGAACTTCAATGCTGCATAAGAGAGTTTAGAAATATTTTTAAAAATCATAATGTGCCAATGCTCTATTTATTTGTTGAAAAATATAGTAAAAGTATTCTTAAACCCTTAAGAAGTTTTGCTGAGGGATTAAAAAGAGATATAGATGCAGTTGAAAATGCTGTAGCATATGATTACAGTAATGGATTTGTGGAAGGAACTAATAGCAGATTAAAAATGATAAAACGTACAATGTATGGAAGATGTGGCAGACAGTTGCTTGAAGCAAAGTTGAGGTACATGGGATATAACAATAATAACGGATAATTGCGGAAGAACCTCAAAGTCCGGACAGGTGGCTCAGAGAGCCCCGGAATAATCACATTGAAACTCGGAGGGAACATATGAATTTTGGTGCAGTATTTGGCAGCAGTGTTCTGATTTTCTTTTTTATTTGCCTTGGAATTTTTATGCATTCGCAGATGACAGCAACGCAAAAAATGGTAGTTTTGTACTTGAGCTGTTATGTTGCGGTCTCTTATACACATCT
>NZ_JAMOYY010000083.1:0-1869 GCF_023669475.1 Blautia sp. MB18-30
GATATGTAAAGGAAAATAGAAAATGAATGAATACACAAAACACTTTATCAGAGAAAATATTGTTAAAATATTGCTTAGCATTCCTAAAACAGTAATTTTTAACTTTAAAGTATTACCCGTAAAAAGTGCAATAAAAATGCCATTTATCGTATCTTATAATGTAAAACTGGGGGGTGACACGTGACAATTTTATTGTAGAAAAGAAGAATTTATCAACAGCATCTATGAGAATCGGATTTGGAGATTCTGCGAATGGATGTAGAGAAAGTAAAAAAGGTCTGATTCGGATTGTTAATGGAGGAAAAATTATTCTGAAAGGCACAGTTGGATTATCACAGGGAGTTGTTTTGTTAGTTAATAATTCGTCACTTGTATTGGGCGATCATTTTCGATGCAATTATTCTACTACTATTGACTGTACAGATGAAAATATAGTTTTTGGTAATGATGTTGTTTTGGGATGGAATGTGACTGTAAAAAACAATGATGGACATACAGTTATTCAAAACGGAAGGCAGAAGAAGAAAGCGGATTCTGTATATATTGGTAATCATGTTTGGTTATGTTCATATAGTACCGTATTAAAGGGTGTTAATGTTGGTAATCATTGCGTTGTTGGGTATGGTAGTTTACTTACCAAGGCAGAACCAGAGAATCATATATTTATACGCTGGTGTTCCAGTAAAACCGATGAGGAAAGAAATTAATTGGATAGAATGAATGGAAGAAAAAAATGCAAACTAAATGGATATATTATAATCATGCGTTAATTCCAGATATAGCACCGCATGAAACAATAGAAATTCCCAAATTTGACAAAAAATCAGGTGGGGGGATATCCTTTGCTTGCTCGATGGATTTCGGATTTCGATTGTGAATTAGCAACTCAATTTTGGTATATTATTAGAACTGGTTCATATGAGATAGAACAATTATCGAAATCCACTAGAAAACATATTAGGCAGGCGTTCAAAAAGTGTTATGTTAGGAAAATTGAAGATAATGAGATAGAGAAAATGTATTCCTGTTATCAAGCTGCATATAAACGATATGAAAAAGCAGACAATTTCAGAAGTTTTGAGTCTATAAAAGATGAGTTTTTAAATAGGAAAAATAAAAATATGTTCTATTATGGTGCTTTTGAATTAGAAACAAACAGTTTAATTGTTTTTTTTATCTGTACTTGCTATCAGGAATATTTTGAAATTAATATGTCGAAGTTTAATCCAGAATATATGGCACTACGTCCATCGGATGCTTTATATGATTTTGTTTTGAATTTATGGATGAACAAACCTGAAATTAAATATATAAGTAGTGATAGCAGAAGCCTTAATCATGAGACGAATGTACAGGAATATAAAATCAATACATTTGGATTTCATAAAGCGTATTGTAAAATGCATATTCAGTATCGTCCATGTATTTATCCAATTGTGAAGATTTTATACAGGTTTCGACATTTGTTAAAAAGATTAGATGGAAATAAACTCATTCATGCGATTAATACTGTTCTTCAAATGGAAGAAATCGCAAGGATGTAATTAGTAATCAAGAATAAGGAATGATCACAATGTATAAAATAGCAGTATCCGTCATTTGTTATGATAATGAAGAGGAAGTATTAGACTTTGCAGATAAATTGAGCAGACAAAAAGATTCTGAAAAAATTGTACTTTTAGTTACATGCAATAAGTGTATGAATGTAAAGAAACTAATAAATGATTTAAATGAAATTAAAATATCCTCACAGATATTTGAGCCAGGGGAAAATCTGGGATATTTACATGGATGTTTATATGGTTTTAAAGAGTTTGGCGAGGAATATGAATGGGCTGTTATATCAAATACAGATATTGATTTTGTATC
>NZ_JAMOYY010000084.1:0-1582 GCF_023669475.1 Blautia sp. MB18-30
CAATAAGGAAATGAGAAAAGAGTTAAAGAAAATATATGATGATTCGGAGATAGAATCCATTAATAGCTGAAGAAAGGAATCATATGGCGAATCTGATATTGAGCATTTTCGAAATAGTTATAACAATATTAATGTTTATTGCATTGGCAGTTGCTCTCGTATGCAAGAAAAAATCTAAAAAGGTACCGCTTTTTATCATCAGACCAATTTTTCTGGTTGGTTTGTTATTTATTATGTTTCAGGCAGTATTTGTGCAGCGAAATTTTACCTCGCTGGATAAAGCGATTCGGGCATATGATGTTAAGGCGAAGCCAATAGCAAACTTGCAGGATGAGAAATCTACATATGTTATCATGGATGAAGATGGATCTATTGAAGGAAGAATTTTTCCAAAAAATGGAAAGAAATGGAAATTGCCGGATTCAGCATTTTTCAGAAAAAGTATGAGCTATCCTTCAGAAGATGCCAATATTGATATGAGATCAATAGAAATACATGGAGCATGGTATATTGTAATACTCCCACATTATCTTATGGGGGAGAATTCTATAGATGAGGTTCACGATTCGGCTGGAACAGAATTTTTAAAAACGGAATATGAGAATATAACGGTATATTATGGATATCTGAAAACGAAACCAGATGATTACTGGATTTCTGTAGATGGAGATAAAGTAGCGATCAATCTGTGAAGCGTCAAGATTGTAGGAAAAGGAGAACATAAAAATGAATATTTCACTGTCTAACTGGTGGTCGTGGGGAATCTTATTGCTGTTGCTCATGATAGTGGCAGTTGTGGATTCCAGGAAAAGAATCCCACGAAAAATATCCATATTTATACTGGTTCCGGTTTTGTCTGTGGTCATCATATTTATGATGTCCGAAAATAACAAAGAGGCTGAACAAAGTTTCCATACACTTGAGGAAGCAGTAACAGCCTATGATGATCGGTCAGATGTCGTGGCGACATTGCGAGGAAAAACTTCAGCATTGGTTATTATGGATGATGGAGATGTGATGGACTCACAGATTTTTGAAAAAACAGAAAGCGGCTGGAAACTTCCGGAAGATTCAGAGTTTCAGGACACAAAGCGTTTTACAGGAGACAGGATTATAGTCGACGTATCTACCGTAGCAGTTGATGGGGAATGGTATGTTGTGGTGTCACCATATCCGGGAATAAAATCTCCCATAACGAATGTATACGATTCGGAAGGAACAGAATTTTCCGAAGCAAAAGGAAGCGAAAACGTTTACTATGGATATCTGAAAAAATACCCAGAGGACTACTGGGTTTCTGCAAGTGGACAGAAGATGGTTCCAATCGGGATTTTGAAGGATTGGATCAGAGCTATGAAAAAAAATCTTCTGGATGGAAAATAATAAGTAGTCATTAAAATAATAGATATCATAAAACATAAAACAAAAGATTATCCAATGCGTCGTAAAACCCCTTGCTTCCGCTATGGGGATATAAGACGCGTCCATCGAATTTATGCAAGTAATTGAAGATGGACAAAATAGTAATTGTATTAACTAATAAACTATAGTATAATACAAATATGAACACAACATATAAATC
>NZ_JAMOYY010000085.1:0-1542 GCF_023669475.1 Blautia sp. MB18-30
GTGCAAATATTAATGTAAAAAGAGTTATTGCTGTTGGAAGATTAGATGAGCAAAAAGGTTTTGATATGCTTATTAATGCATGGTCAAGGATTGAAGAAAAAGTACCAGATTGGAAATTAGACATATTTGGTGAGGGACCGTTAAGAAAACAATTACAAGATCAAATTAAAAATTTAAATTTAAAAAATATCTATTTAAAAGGTTATTCAGTTGACATTGAAAAAGAATATATTAATTCATCAGTTTTTGTTCTTTCATCGAGATATGAAGGATTTGTTTTAGCGTTGATGGAAGCTCAAGCAAAAGCACTTCCGTGTGTAAGCTTTGATTGTAAGGAAGGACCAGCCGAGTTAATTGATAATGGAATTAACGGATATTTAATTGAAGAAGGAAATGAGAGAGAATTTTCAGAAAAATTATTAGAATTGTTATTAGATGAGAAACTGAGAAAAAAATTCTCGGAAAAT
The DNA here is from genome assembly GCF_023669475.1 of Blautia sp. MB18-30. NCBI lineage: Bacteria > Bacillati > Bacillota > Clostridia > Lachnospirales > Lachnospiraceae > Blautia > Blautia sp. MB18-30. Next base: position 468 of record NZ_JAMOYY010000085.1, read on the forward strand.
TCCAGGAAAGATTTGGACAGATTTAATATAGAGAAAATTATTGAAAAGTGGAATAGGCTTATAGTTACTTTATAAAGTATGGGGGATAAGGATGATTGAAATGCCATTAGTTTCTGTAATCATTCCAATTTATAATGCAGAAAAATATATGAATAGATGTATAGATGCAGTTCTCAATCAAAAATATAAAAATATTGAAGTGATTTTAATTAATGATGGATCTGTAGATTCATCAAAAAAAATATGTCAAAAATATTGTGAAAAAGATAATAGAGTAATTTGCATTTCAAAGAATAATGAAGGAGTGTCAAAGGCTCGTAATGCAGGAATTAAAATAGCAACTGGAAAATATCTATGTTTTATAGACGCTGATGATTGGATTGATATTGAATATGTAGAGGAATATGTTTTATGTGCAGAAGATCGAGATGCAGATTTAGTTATTGGAAGTTATATTTCTGAATATAATGATTATAAAGTAGAAAAAGTGAAAGATGAGAAATATCATAAAAAATTATTGTCTCAAAATGAGGCATTAAAAAAAATATTATCGCCAAAAGGAATTAATGGCACAGTATGGGCGAAAATGTTTGAACGTAAAATTGTTAATGAGCATAATTTACAATTTGAAACGGATATTAGAGTAGGAGAAGATTTGTTATTTGTATTTAGATATATAAAATATTGTAAAACGATTATATCTGATCCAAAAAAAATGTATCATTATTTGATCCATTCTGGAAGTGCTTTACATAGCGAAATACAGTCGGTTGAAGACAAAAGATTTGATATTGTTAAAGTGTGGGAAACAATAATAGGCGAGAGCATTGATTTAGATTTAAGTGTTAAGGAGATGATAATATCTATTTATGTAAGAGAACTGAGTGAAGCTTATTGCAACGTTTATAGATTTAATAATGAAAATATAAATTTATATTATAAATCTAATGCACATAAATATATGAAAAAATTTTTAATAGGAAAGACATTTAATCCTAAAACAAAGATTGTTACTATATTGAAATTTTTATGCCCTAAAATAATAATGAAATTAAAATAGGAGAATATTCAATAT
>NZ_JAMOYY010000086.1:0-1499 GCF_023669475.1 Blautia sp. MB18-30
ACCTCTCCTCTTAACCTTCCAGCACCGGGCAGGCGTCAGCCCATATACCTCACCTTTCGGTTTCGCATAGACCTGTGTTTTTGCTAAACAGTTGCTTGAGCCTATTCTCTGCGGCCTGCTCTCGCAGGCACCCCTTCTCCCTAAGTTACGGGGCCATTTTGCCGAGTTCCTTGGCAATACTTCTTCCGCCGGCCTTAGGATTCTCTCCTCATCCACCTGTGTCGGTTTACGGTACGGGTACAATATGAACGATAGCGGCTTTTCTTGACGCATGGCTCACGGGCTTCGCTACTAATCTTCGCTCCACATCACGTCTTCCCATTGCCACACGGATTTTCCTATGTGACTGGTACCTCGCTTGTACCGGGCTTTCCATTCCCGGCTCCCGCTCTCCTTACGTGTCCCCACAGTTCTGTCATACTGCAGTACAGGAATATCAACCTGTTGTCCATCGGCTACGGCTCTCGCCCTCACCTTAGGTCCCGACTCACCCAGGGCAGATCAGCTTTACCCTGGAAACCTTGGATATTCGGCCTAGAGGATTCCCACCTCTATCTCGCTACTCATTCCGGCATTCTCTCTTCCATGCAGTCCACAGCTCCTTCCGGTACTGCTTCTTCCCGCATGCAATGCTCCTCTACCAATCTTTTCAGATTCCTTAGTTTCGGTGGCGCGTTTCAGCCCCGGACATTTTCGGCGCAGGACCTCTCGACCAGTGAGCTATTACGCACTCTTTGAATGTATGGCTGCTTCTGAGCCAACATCCTGGTTGTCTTCGAAATCCCACATCCTTTTCCACTTAACGCGCACTTTGGGACCTTAACTGTAGGTCTGGGCTCTTTCCCTTTTGACCGCCCAACTTATCTCGTGCAGTCTGACTCCCGGTGATATCTACACGGCATTCGGAGTTTGATATTCTTCGGTAGGCTTTGACGCCCCCTAGGAAATTCAGTGCTCTACCTCCGCAAGACTCACACCGAGGCTAGCCCTAAAGCTATTTCGAGGAGAACCAGCTATCTCCGGGTTCGATTGGAATTTCTCCCCTATCCACACCTCATCCCCACCCTTTTCAACGGATGTGGGTTCGGTCCTCCACTACCTCTTACGGCAGCTTCAACCTGGACATGGATAGATCACCCGGTTTCGGGTCTACTCCTACTGACTCTGGCCCTATTAAGACTTGGTTTCCCTACGGCTCCACACCTGAAGTGCTTAACCTTGCCAGTAAGCGTAACTCGCCGGACCGTTCTACAAAAAGTACGCGGTCGTACATATAAAGTACTTCCACAGCTTGTAGACACAGGGTTTCAGGTTCTCTTTCACTCCCCTCCCGGGGTCCTTTTCACCTTTCCTTCACAGTACTATGCGCTATCGGTCACTAAGTAGTATTTAGCCTTAGGGGGTGGTCCCCCTTACTTCCCACAAGGTTCCTCGTGTCTCGTGGTACTCCGGATCCTGCTCAGTCAGCTCTGCTTTCACGTACGGGGCTTTCACCCTCT
>NZ_JAMOYY010000087.1:0-1442 GCF_023669475.1 Blautia sp. MB18-30
TAATAATTGAATAATGTTCTCCATGAAATATTATATTGATTTCCATCTATTAGGGAATCTTTTTCAATATGAATTTCTCCTTCTAAAAAAGCATCTACGATCTTTTGTGGCGGCATCAAATATCCCTTTATTTCCATCCATTCATCTTCCCAACAATGTATTCCAACATATTTTGAAATCATTACTGCCGTAAAAAAATATAAAAATTCTATGTTTTCATATGAATCTTTAGCCAAATTGAAAAACTGGGGCAATGGCCATATGAATACTTTTTGGTATGTAATTCTCCCATGAGCAATTGCGTTCCTGACCTTAATCATATTATCTATAAAAAAAGCTATATTATCATCCAATAATTCATATTTTTCCAAAAAATATTTCACTTTAACCGAAAGGCTTAAATAATCTCCTATTAAAAGACTGCTAACTGCTTTTTTATTTTGATCAACCATCTGTTTTATTTGACTATCATTAAAATAAAAATTCGCATAATGTTGTTGTAACATCTTTTCAATATTGTCTTCTAATTTTTTCCTTAACTCTCCATTTACGGTATCTCCAAATAATTCTAAAATATGAAAAAAACTCAACGTGGATTCATCATAATATAAATCTGCATCGCAACTTTCAGCCTTTAAATAAATCGCTTTTCGCCATCTATCTAATAAGGTTATAATCAATTCTGGCTCTTCTTCTAATTTTTTTAGTAAAATTTTCAAATCCCTTGTATAATCTATACCATTCATACTTAAATGTATTTTCTGCCTCTTATATTCTATCGGTTTGACCCCTGCACGGCTGTCATTACTATGATAAACTGTAAGCGGTAAACCAGTAAAAAAGGTAATTATTCCTTGTATTACCAAATTATCCCCTCTAAAATATCGCTTTGCTTCATACGGCCCCTGATATTGTTCAACATAACATTTTGAAATAACTTCTAACTTCTCACAATTAACCATTTTTATTCCATTACTTACTATTGTTTTTTCACCAGTAGAAAACACGACCGAATTACCATATTCAAAATATATGTCTATACTGTCCAATTCACAATCATAAGAATATTGTCCATATATCACTACTGGCATCTTCTCCCTTATTCTCTTCTTCATTTTAGCTTTTATTATATCCCAACTTTCAAATACTCAGTATACAGTAAAACATCCGTACTTTCTATTTCGTCAGAAAAATTTCATTTATAAATATGTTTAATCCACTCGTCTGCCTGCAATGGTTGAAATACGAATTTACAATATTCCTCCCCAAATTTAGTCAAAAATTTTCCTGATATCAGCTTTAATCTAATCATTTTAGATGCTATACCTAAAATATAGTCTTTTTGTTCCGGCATTTTTTTCATCATTATTCTTACCATTATAGCACTATCATTTTCTTTACTCTTTTCTGGAATTTTCAGATAATACAATAACAAATATTTT
>NZ_JAMOYY010000088.1:0-1366 GCF_023669475.1 Blautia sp. MB18-30
AACCAAAGACATGCTATAACTTGTACTCCAGTTATTACAGAAAATGTAATAATCAAATAATTTGATACAGTAAAAAAAGATTGTCTTAATGTTTTGTTTATCCATAATAAAACTATCATTATTACAAGAAATACAATATACTCCAGTATCATCACACCCAAATTATCACCTCACAATCATATTCTTTACATCATAAAAATAATGCTACAAAAAACTCCCTTATTGCTCCTTTTTTTCCATTAAAATAATTTTCAAAATCTCCATTTTTCACATGTTTTTTTATAATTTTAATACGTGTTAATCTTTTTAAATTTTTATCACTTTCTACTAAATCTTTCCAAAACAAAATGCAAGCGTTTAATTTTTCTTGTTGCTGTTCAGAAAACATATAACCCATTTTATCTTTCAATTCAATATATCTGTTATATCGAATGATATGTGTCTCTTTAATAATTTTAAAATTATTTAGATAACTCTTTATTCTCGTTATTGAAGTTACGTTGCTCATACCGACAACATTATCTCCATGCTGTCGATATAGAAGTAATTTATCCTGACATGGGACAAGCCCCCCTCTGGCAACAGCTTTCCATGCAAGCCACCCATCATGAAGCCAACTAGATGGAATTTTCTCATTTTCTGAAAATAACTCCCGCTTAAATGCCATTGCTGCGCCCGTAACAAAACAACGGTTCAACATATATTCAAACCACTTATTTTCTTCAAGCATTTCGGTAGCAATTCCTACAGACTTCCACATATCACAATTCAATAGTTTTAAATTCTGATCTACTAATTCACCATTCGTAAATACAAGCAATGCTTTATTGTTATTTTCAAATATTTTGAGAATAATTTCAGCTTTGTTATTAACCCAAACGTCATCCTGATCAGATGTGAAAATTATATTTTCTGAACATCTTGAAATCGCATTACAAAAATTTTTAGTAACTCCATGAGTTCCTGTATTTTTCACAATTCTATATTTAACAGAACAATGACTTAATAAATTATCAACAATCTCTAAAGTCTGATCCTTTGAACCATCATCACTAATAATAATTTCTTTTGGCGGAATAGTCTGAGATAAAATACTATTTAACTGTTCTGCTATGTACCGCTCGCCATTATATGTACATAGCGCAACACTATAATTACAATTTGCTTTCATTTCCCTTCATCCTCTATATTTTTATTCACAATATAAATTCAAATCTATTTCCAATATCTTTCAACCAGAAAATTAATAGATTGGCTACACCATTTCTGTTTTCTTTGACTGGCTATTTTTCCTGTACTCTGATTTTCATTGTGAATTATTTTCAAATTTTTATCATAATATGATAAAAATTGATTTTCTTTTAAC
>NZ_JAMOYY010000089.1:0-1272 GCF_023669475.1 Blautia sp. MB18-30
CTAAAAATATTTTTCTATTATAACCGTTTACTAATATAAAAAAGAGTAGGTAAAGCAATAATGCTATACTTATTTTTATCCCGCATTTAATATTTTTAATTTTATATTTTCCCTTAAACAGCATGCAACCACATACTGCAAAAACTATCATTAGATTAACAATACTATTTATTTTATCTCCACTTCCTGGTATTGTAAGCCAAATAGCACGACAATTAATTATCAAACAACACGCTAATATATATTCACAAATATCATATCCTATTCTTTTCAAACCTATTCTTTTCAAACCAATTTTCTTCATCTTTTTCCTTTTTTCACTTATAATAATGACAATACTATCTGTACTTCTGTCTTAAAATTAACGTCTTCTTTTTTTAAATTATCTTCTATGCGTTCTATTAGTTTCTGATTTTTCAATAACATTTCAATCTTATCTGAAAATAATTCTGGTACAATGTCAACCAAAATTCCATTGTATTCATTTATTATTTGTTCTCGAATTGGTGCTAAATCAGTTGCAACAATAGCTTTATTTAACACTCGAGCCTCTAGAATTGACAGTCCATACCCCTCATGTCGTGATGGTTGTACATATAAATCACATTTCTTTATGTACGGATAAGGATTTGTTTTCATACCTAAAAAATGAAATTTTTCTAACACATTTGCTTCTTCAGCTTGCTGCATCAATTGGCTTTTACAGCTTCCATCTCCTATAATATACCACTGAAAACATATTTTTCTTTTTTGCAATATTTCAGCTATTTGAATTGCAATATCAATTCCCTTCTGTTCCTCTAGTCTTCCAATAGTAAGAATCTTATTAACTCCTGTAAAATCATTTAAATCAATATCCTCATTTGATTTTTTTATAATTTCTTCAGTATCAATACAATTAAGCACAACACTTATTTTTTCACTATAATTTGGATACATTTTTTTCAAAGTGTTTTTTACAGCATTAGAAACACAAAATAATTTATCATAGTACTTAAAATAGTATTGAACATTTTTAGTCCACCACAGATTTTCATCATGAAACCATAATGCCTTTTTTTTTGCTTCAACTCCCAATGCTCCATACGCAGTCAAAAAATATCCATATCCATGAAAATCCAACAATAAATCATAATATTCCTTAGTTGTTTTTACTTTGCCAATAAGAAATTTATCTAAATCAACTTTGCTCCTGTATTTTATTCTAACTATTTTTCCTATTGCCTTTTGAAATAATGTGTATGTTTTATCTGATATATCTTTATTGATCAT
>NZ_JAMOYY010000008.1:0-121098 GCF_023669475.1 Blautia sp. MB18-30
CCATTCTTATGAAGTAAACCCCCTTGAAGACGACGAGGTAGATAGGGCAGAGGTGGAAGTGTGGTAACACATGGAGCTGACTGTTACTAATCGGGTGAGGGCTTGACCAACCAGCCGAGGAAGCGGGGATACCCCCCGCTGTAGTATCGGTACGCAGGTTAAATTTGATTCAAAAAGTTTGATTAACCATCAACAAAGCATGTATGTAGTTTTTAAGGTACAAAGGGAAAGAGGAAAGCAGGAGAAAAATCAGTACATGGATTTTTCTCCTGTTTTTATTATATATAATCATACATCTCCCACCATTTACATCTCTTTTTCCATATGCTACAATAGGTAAGACCAAAGGAGCCTGACCAGGCTGTGAGGAGGTGCAGGCTTTGACCTTTGAACTTGATTTGGGCAATTTCATCGTAAGGAGGAAAGAAAAGAGTATGTTTAATTTTCTTGTGACTGCCGAAGGCGGTCTCACAACGGCAGGATATGCCGTATCTGTTATTGCAGTCCTGATTTTGATAATTCTGGTAGCAGTATTACTTCAGAAAAACACATCTGCATTAAAATTTACCACACAGCAGCTGGTTACCTGTGCAGTAGCATTGGCACTTGCATATGTAACTTCCTACATTAAGATATTTAAACTGCCATTTGGCGGATCTGTGACCTTGTTCAGTATGTTGTTTATTGTTCTGATCGGTTACTGGTATGGCATTAAGGTAGGAATTCTTACCGGTCTTGTATATGGGATTTTTCAGTTCCTCCAGGAGCCATATGTCCTTTCATTTTTTCAGGTATGCTGTGATTACATTCTGGCATTTGGAGCCATGGGGCTTTCCGGATTATTTACAAAATCCAGAAAACATGGTCTTCTTAAAGCATACATACTAGCAATTCTGGCAAGAGGGGCATTCCATGCACTTGGCGGATATCTTTATTGGATGGATTATATGCCGGATAATTTCCCGAAGTCTCTGACAGCTTTGTATCCGATTATTTACAATTACAGTTATATTCTTCTGGAAGGTGTACTGACGATCGTAGTAATTTCTATTCCGGCAGTATCCCGTGCACTTGGGCGAATGCGAATAATGGCAACTGGTGGAAACCGACAATCTGCAGCCACCGAAAAATAATTAATACAGACACATAAATAAAAATAGATCGTTCAAGCTACTACGATCTTTTTTTATTGAAAAATCACAAAAAGTTATATAAAACAAACCAAAAACACAAAGAATACTTTTCACCTAAAGAAAGTTGTGCTATGATAATCAGGCGGAATAATTTCCCATTCAAACGGATGAAGGCAAGTCCCCACCTACAGTTTATTGCTTTTCGCAACCACATAGGAGACTTCTTTGATTCGGTTAAAATATTTCAGACAGATATAACATATCTGAACATATAAAATACAAAAGAAAAAGCAGCCATACAGTTGCGAAAAGGAGAATATCTTAAGTAATCAAATTTGTTGACTAATGTGATCAAATGTGTTTAAAAGTACTCAAAAGAGTAAATTATTATGAACACATCAAATATCACAAATTACAAGCCAAAAGATTTTGCTGAACTGTTAGGTGTATCTGTAAAAACATTACAGCGTTGGGATAGAGACGGAACTCTAAAGGCAAACCGAACTCCAACTGATAGACGTTATTACACTTATGACCAATATCTGCAATTCAAAGGAATAAGTACTGAAGATGACCAACGTCAGGTAGTTATTTATGCCAGGGTATCTACAAGAAATCAAAAAGATGATTTACAAAACTAGGTTGCATTTTTACGACAGTTTTGTAATGCCAAAGGTATTATTGTAGACCAGTGTATTGAAGATTATGGAAGTGGCCTTAATTACAATCGTAAAAGTGGAACGAATTATTAGATGAAGTGATGGAACAAAAAATCAAAACCTCGTGCAGGATATTGTTTCAATACTCCATGTGTTCTCTTGCAGGTTGTACGGACTTCGTAAGTATAAAAAACAAATAGAAAGGGATGTGGAAATTGCTAAAGAGCTTCAAGACGGAAATAAATCCGTCAGAGGAACAGAAAGTCAAGATTCATAAGACGATAGGAACTTGTAGATTTATTTATAATTTCTATCTTGCCCATAATAAAGAACTTTACAACAACGGTGAAAAGTTTATGAGCAGTAACAGGTTTAGAGTCTGGCTTAACAATGAATATCTTTCTGAGCATCCGGAGTATTCGTGGATCAAGGAAGCTTATTCAAAAGCAGTAACACAGTCAGTAAATAATGGACAAACTGCTTTTACAAGATTTTTCAATCACGAGAGTGCTTTTCCTAAGTTCAAAAAGAAAGGCAGATCTGATGTAAAGATGTATTTTGTAAAGAATAATCCAAAGGATTGTCGTTGCGAAAGGCATAGAATCAATATTCCGTCACTTGGTTGGGTCCGTATCAAAGAAAAAGGATATATTCCAACAACTAAAGACGGATATGTGGTTAAAAGTGGCACGGTCTCAATGAAAGCTGACAGATACTATGTTTCAGTTCTTGTAGAAATTTCTGATAACAAGATTGCTGATAATTCCAATGCAGGAATTGGCATAGACTTGGGATTAAAGGATTTTGCCATTGTTTCTAATGGTAAGACTTATAAGAACATCAACAAGTCAGCAAGACTGAAAAAGCTTGAGAAACAACTTATTCGGGAACAGAGATGTCTCTCCCATAAGTATGAAAATCTAAAGAAAGGAGAAGTCACTCAAAGGGCGAATATACAAAAACAAAAACTCAAGGTACAGAAACTTCATCATAAGATAGATAATATCCGTACTGATTACATTAACAAGACAATCACTGAGATAGTGAAAACCAAGCCATCTTATATAACGATCGAGGACTTAAATGTAAATGGTATGATGAAGAATCGACATCTTTCAAAAGCAGTTGCATCACAAAAGTTTTATGAATTTAGAACAAAGCTGCAAATCAAATGCAATGAAAATGGGATCGAACTTCGAATAGTAGATAGATGGTATCCATCATCTAAAACCTGTCACTGCTGTGGCGCTATCAAAAAAGATTTAAAGCTTTCAGATAGAATATTCAAATGCAGTTGCGGTTATGTCGAAGACAGAGATCTCAATGCTGCACTTAATTTGAGAGATGCAATAACTTACGAAGTTGCATAACTAAAACGCAAACGTAAGTATGTACCGAAGGCTATTTTCGGGAATTTACGACTGCGGAGTGTACAAGAACTTGTGAGTAGATATGATTTCGGTCAATCAAAAACATACACGGTGAAGCAGTAAGTAGAACTCGTGAGAGTCTACGTTATCTCGATGTGAGTATATTTACACATATTTTGAGTGGCAGAAGAAAAAGATGTCTAAAAAAATTGAACGAAATGATCCCTGCTGGTGTGGAAGCGGAAAAAAATATAAAAAATGTCATGAAGCATTTGATGAAAAAATAGAACTCATGAAAAAGAAGGGGTATGCAGTTCTTGACCATGATCTGATCAAGACACCTGCACAGATCGAGAAGATCAAAGAGAGCTGCAAGATCAATGTTGCAGTTCTTGATTATGTTGCAGAGCATATCGGACCAGGCGTGACGACACAGCAGATTGATGACTGGGTACATGAAGAAACAGTACGTCATGGCGGAATTCCGGCACCACTTAATTATGAAGGTTTTCCAAAAAGCGTATGTACATCTATCAACGAGGTAGTATGCCACGGAATCCCGGATGAAGAAATTGTCTTAAAAGAAGGTGATATTGTCAATGTAGATGTATCCACCATTTATCAGGGATATTTTTCTGATTCCTCCCGTATGTTCTGTATTGGACAGGTAAGTCCGGAGAAGGAGAAGCTTGTCCGTGTGACAAAAGAATGCATAGAGCTTGGCCTTGAACAGGTAAAACCATGGACACCGATCGGAAATATGGGAAGTGCTGTACACAAACATGCAGTGGAAAACGGCTATACAGTTGTGAGAGAAATTGGCGGACATGGTGTAGGTCTTGAGTTTCATGAAGATCCATGGGTAAGCTACACATCTAAGGAAGATTCAGGTGTACTCATGGTACCAGGAATGATCTTTACTATTGAACCAATGGTCAATATGGGATCTGATGAAATCTATACAGATGAGATCGATGACTGGACAGTGAGGACAGAGGATGGTCTGCCATCGGCACAGTGGGAGATCATGGTCCTTGTCACAGAAACAGGACATGAGGTCCTTTGCTGGTAAAATCCATCGAAAATCCGGAAAAAAAGTCCTTGCAATGAGAAGTTATCTAGTGTATAATCACATATGTTGTGAAAAAAGATGGTCCTCTGTTACAATATGTGTATTAAGAACATCCAGTATAATTAAGGAGAGAAAGAAATGAACGAAATTATTAAGAACATTGAGTCCGCTCAGCTGAAAGCTGAAGTACCGCAGTTCCGCGTAGGAGACACAGTAAGAGTACACGCACTGATCAAAGAGGGAACACGTGAGCGTGTTCAGATCTTCGAGGGTACAGTACTTAAGAGACAGGGTGGAAGCACAAGAGAGACTTTCACAGTAAGAAAGAGCTCCAACGGTGTTGGTGTTGAGAAAACATGGCCGCTTCATTCCCCACATGTAGTTAAGGTTGAGGTTATCCGTCATGGTAAAGTACGCCGTGCGAAACTGAACTACCTGAGAGATCGTGTAGGTAAAGCAGCTAAGGTTAAAGAGCTTGTAAAATAATTTCATAAGTAAAGAGGCAGGGACAATAACATTTGCTATTGTCCCTCTTTTTACATCAGTGCGTATGCGTGTAAAGACACATACAGGGGATAGAATATGGGATTAAATAAGAAGATTAATATCGAAAATCTGAAGGAAAACAGAGCTGTTTCCGAAGCAAGGGAGAAGCTTCGTGATGACAGGACAAGAGGAATCGTGAAATGGGTGTTTGAAATTATTGTGACCCTGGTTTTTGCTGTGCTGGTTGCGATCTCTGCATTTCAGACTGTGACATTGCAGGAAAGTGCCATGGAACCCACGTATTCTGTAAGTGAAAAGTTTTTTGTAAACAGGGCTTTATATAAGATCAGTTCACCAAAACGTGGAGATGTGATCGTTTTTAAAACAAGCGCCAGTGACTCGGCAGCCCTGCATATCCGACGTGTGATCGGACTTCCCGGGGAGACTGTTCAGGTTAAAGACGGGAAGATCTATATCAACGGCAAGGTTTATGAAGAAAACGGAGCTTATCAGGATATGACAGATGGAGGACTTGCAAATAGTGCTATAACTCTGGAAAGCGGGGAATATTTTGTCCTTGGTGATAATCGCAATAACAGTGAGGACAGCCGCTTCAGCGATATCGGAAATATCAGTAAGAAGTACATTGTCGGGAAAGTTTGGTTTACAGTTTCTCCGAAAAATAAAATAGGTTTTATAAAATAGATTAAAGTAAACAGATTAAAGTATAGATAAATGAGGTGAATTATGAACGTACAGTGGTATCCAGGCCATATGACGAAGGCGAAGCGTCAGATGCAGGAAGATATCAAGCTGATCGATCTGATCATTGAGCTTGTAGATGCAAGAGTTCCTCTTTCCAGCCGAAATCCGGATATTGATGAGCTGGGAAAAAACAAGGCGCGTATGATCCTTCTCAACAAAGCAGATCTTGCCGATGAGAGACAGAACCGTGCCTGGATGGAATATTTCAAAGAAAAAGGAATCTATGCGGTAAGTATTGATTCCCGCAATAAGGGATCTATGAAGGCCGTTTCTGCGGCAATCACAGAGGCATGTAAGGAAAAGACAGAGAGAGACCGGAGACGAGGAATCAAAAACCGTCCGGTACGTGCGATGGTTGCAGGAATCCCTAATGTTGGAAAATCAACATTTATCAATACCTTTGCAGGAAAAGCCTGTGCCAAGACCGGTAATAAACCAGGAGTTACAAAAGGAAAACAGTGGATACGTCTGAATAAAAGTGTGGAGCTTCTGGATACCCCTGGAATTCTCTGGCCGAAATTTGAAGATCAGGAAGTTGGAATGCGTCTTGCCTATATCGGTTCGATCAAGGACGATATTCTGAACATCGAAGAACTTGCCCTGGGTCTGATCGGATATCTGCAGGAGTTTTATCCGGCAGCGATCAGAGAGAGATACAATGTAGAAGAAGAGCTGAAACCGCTGGATATTCTTACTGCAGTTGCGAAAGCAAGAGGATGTCTGAAAAAGGGCGAAGAGCTTGATTATGAGAAAGCATCCCGCCTTTTGCTGGAAGAATTTCGTTCCGGAAAACTGGGAAAAGTGACTCTGGAGTTTCCAAAAGGACCGGAGGAAGCGTAATGGAAACAATGAAAGATATCAAGGCGCGTTTTGCGTCAGCGAAGGAGGGCGAATATAACGCCCTTTTTCGTCATTATGAAAATGATGAGAGAAGCGGTGTACAGAAACTGATCCAGCAGTATCACAAAAAGCTTCAGGCTCTGGAGGATGAGCGTGTACGTACAGAGAGCATGAAGAAATATGAACATGAATATGAGCATCTTGGATATCTTTGCGGGATCGATGAGGTGGGAAGAGGCCCTCTTGCCGGACCGGTAGTCGCCTGTGCGGTGATCCTTCCGAAAGACTGCGATATTTTATGGCTGAATGATTCTAAGAAGCTTACAGCTAAGAAGAGAGAAGAATTGTACGATGTGATCCTGGAGAGGGCAGTTTCTGTTGGAATCGGAATGGCCAGCCCGGAGAGGATTGATGAGATCAATATCCTGCAGGCAACCTATGAGGCAATGCGCCAGGCAGTGAGCAGGCTTTCTGTACAGCCACAGCTGCTTTTGAACGATGCGGTTACCATACCGGAAATCCAGATTCCGCAGGTACCCATCATCAAAGGTGATGCAAAAAGTGTATCCATTGCGGCAGCAAGTATTGTTGCCAAAGTGACCAGAGACCGGATGATGGAAGAATATGATAAGGTTCTTCCGGAATACGGATTTGCTTCCAATAAAGGATATGGTTCTGCAGCGCATATTGAAGCACTGAAGAAATATGGACCAAGTCCGATACATAGAAAAACGTTTATCACACATTTTGTATAAAAATACTTAAGATACCGACATCAAAAACAGAAAGGTTTTGTTTATCTGAAGGAAAATAGAAGACAGAAGGGCAGCTATTATGAAGGAATTGCTGCAGCGTTCCTGGAAGAAAAGGGGCTGCAGATCAAGGAAAGAAATTTTCGCTGCCGAAGTGGTGAGATCGATCTTGTTGCGCAGGATGGAAGATATCTGGTGTTTGTTGAAGTGAAATACAGAAAGAACGGAAAGAGTGGAAGTCCTTTTTCAGCGGTAGGGAGAGAAAAACAGAGGATCATTAGCAAAGTGGCAATGTTTTATCTGATTGCACATGGATACCGGGAGCTGCCTCCCTGCCGTTTTGACGTAGTAGGAATTGATGGAGAGAACATCCACTGGATAAAAAATGCTTTTGATTTTTGCAGTTGAAAGGACTGGTCACATAAGATGAAAATAAAATGGTATAAAGATAAACAGCTAATGAATATAAATCAGAAGAACAAGGTTACCTGGCTTACATATCCTGCTTTTGAGAAATTTCCCGGGATCGTACATGGCTTCAGTACCCGCCTGGGAGGAGTAAGCCAGGGGATTTATGAATCTATGAACTTAAGCTTCACAAGAGGGGATGAAGAGTCTGCGGTGCGGGAAAATTACCGCAGACTTTCTGCTGCTATGGGATTTTCCATGGAAGATATCGTAACCTCTGATCAGACACACACCACCAATGTACGTGTGGTCACGGAAGAAGACAGAGGAAATGGGATTACAAAACCAAGACCTTATACAGATGTGGATGGAATGATCACCAATGTGCCGGGACTGGTGCTGGCAACGTTTTATGCGGACTGTGTACCACTTTTCTTTATAGATCCGGTACATAGAGCTGTGGGATTATCTCATTCCGGCTGGAGAGGTACTGTAGGAAAGATCGGAAAAGTGACGGTGGAGAAGATGACTGAGGAATTTCAGACAGATCCTTCAGAGCTTTATGCAGCCATTGGTCCTTCTATCTGTCAAGATTGCTATGAAGTCAGTGAAGATGTGATCGATCAGTTTAGAGAGGCGTTTGAAGAAAAATACTGGGATGTGCTTTTTTACAGAAAACCAGATGGGAAATACCAGCTGAATCTGTGGGAGGCGAACCGAAGGATCTTTCTGGATGCAGGCATAAAAGAAGAGCGGATCTCAATGCCGGGCATCTGCACCTGCTGTAATCCGCTCTTTCTTTACTCACACAGGGCTTCTCACGGGAAACGTGGAAACCTGGGAGCATTTATTACTGTTCGTTGACTTTTTTCATGAGATCCATGATCTTTTCGTTGCTGGAACGAACCTTCTCGACAGATACATCATGATTGATGATATCGATGATACTTGCAAGATATTTGCTCATATTTGCTTCGATATAGTATGGACGGTCAAGAAGCTCAGGAATACGATAGTTAAGGTTGGTTGTGATGACTCTGTCCAGCCAGCCTTTTTCGTAATATTCATCAAATTTGGCTACGCCATCTGTAAACAGACCGTAGGTTGTGCAGACGAATACACGTCCGGCTTTACGCTCTTTGAGCTGACGGGCAACATCCAGCATGCTTTCTCCGGAAGAGATCATATCGTCGATGATGACAACGTCTTTGCCCTCTACGGAATCTCCGAGGAATTCGTGAGCAACGATCGGGTTCTTTCCGTTGACAACGGTGGAGTAATCACGGCGTTTGTAGAACATACCCATATCGACTCCAAGGATATTGGAGAAGTATACAGCACGGGACATGGCACCTTCATCCGGGCTGATGATCATGAGATGATCATTGTCAAGCTTGAAATCAGGGACATTTTTGACCAATGCTTTCAGGAACTGGTATGTGGGGAAAAAGTTATCAAAGCCCTTCAGCGGAATAGAGTTCTGTACACGTGGGTCATGAGCATCAAAAGTAATGATGTTGGAAACACCCATGGCACTTAACTCGCGAAGTGCAAGTGCACAGTCAAGAGATTCTCTCTTGGTGCGTCTGTGCTGACGTCCCTCGTAAAGGAATGGCATGATAACGTTGATACGGTGTGCTTTACCGGTGGCAGCGGAGATGATTCTCTTCAGATCCTGGTAATGGTCATCCGGAGACATGTGGTTCTTATGACCGCATACGCTGTAAGTAAGGCTGTAATTGGTCACATCTACCATGATATAAAGGTCTGTTCCGCGGACAGATTCCTTGATATAACCCTTACCCTCACCGGTTCCGAAACGTGGGCATTCGCAGTCTACAAGGAAAGATTTTTCTGCATATCCCTGTGGGATGATGGTGGATTTCTTGGCGGCTACAAGTTCTTTACGGAATTTAACCAGCTTTTTGTCAACCTCCTCGGCCAGTTCGCGGCATCCGGCAAGTGCGGCGATTCGGATCGGGGCAACAGGCATAGACTTTTCCAGCAATTCTATGTTTGGCATAATATTCCTCCTAAGTGTATGTCATTAAAAATTCTCAGTCTATTTATAACATCAGACCCACGTGTCAGTCAAGGTGTTTTCTCAAAGTGTTGATTTTTAAGAGCAAAGTTGTTATTATATACGGGATAGAAAAGGGAGATAATGATGAAAGTAAGAAAGCATATGATTTCCAGGGTGCTGCCCGACAGTATTGCCGAGGAGCTGGGGCTGGAGCCGGGAGACAGACTTGTGTCTGTAAACGGACAGCCTGTGGAAGATGTCTTCGATTACCGGTATCTCATGAATGAAGAGCTCGTGGTGCTTCTGGTAGAGAAGCCTGATGGCGAAGAGTGGGAGCTGGAGGTAGAGAAGGAATATGAGGAAGACCTTGGAATAGAATTTGAGAACGGAGGACTGATGGATGACTATCGCTCCTGTTCAAATAAGTGTATGTTCTGTTTTATTGACCAGATGCCGCCAGGTATGCGTGAGACGCTGTATTTTAAGGATGATGATTCTAGGCTTTCCTTTCTTCAGGGAAATTATGTTACGCTTACCAATATGAGCGAGAAGGATATTGAGCGTGTGATCCGCTATCATTTGGAACCGATCAACATTTCGTTTCAGGCAATGAATCCGGAACTCCGGTGTAAAATGCTGCATAACCGTTTTGCAGGAAAGGCTCTGGATAAGGTGGATATGCTGTACAATGCAGGAATCACCATGAATGGACAGATTGTACTGTGTAAGGGTGTCAATGACGGAGACGAGCTGGAATACAGCCTTGAAAAGCTTTCCGCTTATGCGCCGGTCCTTCAGAGCGTTTCTGTTGTACCGGTAGGACTTACCAAATACAGAAAAGGTCTCTATCCTCTGGAGCCTTTTAATAAGGAAGATGCTGAAAAAGTCCTGGGGCAGATCGAACGCTGGCAGAAGATCATGATGGAGAAATACGGGATCCATTTTATCCATGCTTCAGATGAATGGTATATTCTGGCAGACAGGGAGCTTCCCTGTGAGGATGAATATGATGGATATCTGCAGCTTGAGAATGGCGTGGGAATGCTCAGACTTCTGGAAACGGAAGTAAAAGAAACGCTGGAGGGGCTTTCCGGTGACGACCGTAAGGTGACAGGCAGGATCGCCACAGGAAAACTGGCAGCGCCTTTTATCGCACGCTATATAAAAGAAATCCAGAAGAAATATCCCAATGTGCAGATTTCGGTCACAACCATCGAGAATCGTTTTTTCGGTGAAAAGATCACAGTGTCCGGTTTGATCACAGGGCAGGATCTGAAAGAGCAGCTTTCCGGTCTTGACCTTGGAGAGAAGCTTCTGATCCCATGCAGCATGCTGAAAGGTGATGAGGAGATTTTTCTGGATGACATGACGCTGGAAGAGCTTTCGGAAGCACTGAACACAGAAATTGTAATCGTAGACACAGGAGGACGTGATCTGGTGAAAGCTGTGATCAACCCTCCGGAACATAAACAAACAAGAAGGAGACAGATTTATGAGCAAACCAGTAGTAGCGATAGTGGGAAGGCCTAATGTAGGCAAATCCACTCTGTTTAACGCTCTGGCAGGTGACAATATTTCCATAGTAAAGGATACACCAGGAGTAACCCGTGACAGGATTTATGCAGATGTCACATGGCTTGACAGGACATTTACTCTGATCGATACAGGCGGAATCGAGCCGGACAGCAGCGATATCATCCTCTCCAGAATGAGAGAGCAGGCACAGATCGCCATTGATACGGCAGACGTGATCATTTTTATCACAGATGTCCGCCAGGGTCTTGTGGATTCCGATGCCAAGGTGGCAGATATGCTCCGCCGCAGCGGCAAGCCGGTACGTCTTGTAGTTAACAAGGTAGACAGCCACCAGAAATATATGATGGACGTATATGAGTTTTACAATCTTGGAATCGGAGAACCGATCCCGATTTCCGCAGCTAACAGACAAGGCCTTGGAGATATGCTGGATGAGGTGATCAAAGAGTTCCCGGATAAGAGTGAAGAGGAAGATCAGGATGATATTCCGAAGATCGCCATTGTAGGAAAGCCGAACGTGGGAAAATCTTCTCTGATCAACAAGCTTCTTGGAGAGGAGCGTGTGATCGTATCCAATATTGCAGGAACCACACGTGATGCTATTGACACAAAGGTTACCTGGAACAAAAAAGATTATATTTTTATCGATACTGCAGGACTTCGACGCAAGGGTAAGGTAAAAGAAGAGATCGAGCGCTATAGTGTTATCCGTACTGTGACAGCTGTAGAGCGTGCAGATGTGGTTGTAGTTGTGATCGATGCCTCCGAGGGCGTTACCGAGCAGGATGCTAAGATCGCAGGAATCGCTCATGACAGAGGAAAGGGTATCATCGTAGCGGTAAATAAATGGGATGCCATTGAGAAAAATGACAAGACCATCTACAAGCATACGGAAAAGATCCGTCAGATCCTTTCCTTTATGCCATATGCACAGATCATCTTTATCTCTGCAAAAACAGGTCAGAGACTTCCAAAGCTTTTCGAAAATATCGATACAGTTATCGAAAATCAGACACTTCGTATCCAGACAGGTGTTCTTAATGAGATCCTTTCTGAGGCAGTCGCTCTTCAGCAGCCGCCGTCTGACAGAGGAAGAAGACTGAAGATCTTCTATATGACACAGGTTGCGGTAAAACCGCCGACATTTGTTATCTTTGTCAATGACAAGGAACTGATGCATTTTTCCTATGTAAGATATCTGGAGAACAAGATCAGGGATGCATTTGGATTTTCCGGAACTTCCCTGAAATTTATCATCCGCGAACGCGGGGAAAAGGAATAAAAGTATGGAACGTATTATTTGTCTTGTTATCGGTTATGTATGCGGGCTTTTTCAGACAGGCTATATTATTGGAAAAGTCCACAAGACAGATATCAGAGATCATGGCAGCGGGAATGCGGGTACTACGAATGCCTTCCGGACCTTTGGAAAGAAAGCGGGAGCGATCACCCTGCTGGGAGACTGCCTGAAGTGTGTACTGGCTATTGTGATCGTGAGAATGGTTTATGGAAATTCCATGAATAGTATCCTTCCGCTCCTTACCCTTTATGCAGCATTGGGATGTATCCTTGGCCACAATTTTCCGATTTCTATGGAATTTCGCGGTGGAAAGGGAATTGCTGCTTCTGTAGGCATGATCATTGCTTTTGACTGGCGGATATTTATTGTATGTGCAGTTGTCTTTTTTGCACTGTTCTTTACAACTCATTATGTATCGCTTTGCTCTCTCAGTGCATATGCGGTGGCTTTTATCCTGGTCCTGGTTTTTGGACATATGGGAAAATATGGGATGGATCAGGCGCATACTGTTGAGCTTTATATCGTGATGGTAGTTCTTACAGCAATGGCGTTCTACAGACACAGGGCAAACATTGTAAGATTGTTTCATGGAACAGAGAATAAGGTGTTTTTAAGCAGTAAGAATAAAAAATAAGAGGTAAGATTTATGGCAAAAATCAGCGTACTGGGTTCGGGGAGCTGGGGATTAGCCCTGGCACTCCTGTTGCATAATAATGGCCATGAAGTCCTTCTTTGGTCAGCAAGACCGGAGAATGCCCGGAAACTCCGGGAAAAAAGAGAAAATCCTGACAGGCTTCCGGGGGTGCGGCTTCCGGATGAAATCGATGTCCTGACAGATCTGGAGCGTGCGCTTAAGGATGTGGATGTAACAGTTCTGGCAGTAGCTTCCCCGTATATCCGGAGTACTGCACACAAGATGGCATCGTTTGTATGCAGGGACCAGAAGATCGTCAATGTTGCAAAAGGTATTGAGGAAAAGACACTGAAAACACTCAGCGAGGTGATCGAAGAAGAAATCCCGCAGGGTAATGTAGCTGTACTTTCCGGTCCAAGCCATGCGGAAGAAGTAGGACGCGGACTTCCTACAACCTGCGTGATCAGCGCACATACACAGGAAACTGCGGAATACCTTCAGAGTATTTTTATGAGCCCTGTGTTCCGCGTGTATACAACACCGGATATCCTTGGGGTGGAACTTGGCGGAGCACTGAAAAATGTGATCGCACTGGCAGCAGGTACTGCCGACGGCCTTGGATATGGAGATAATACCAAGGCGGCACTGATCACCAGGGGAATCACGGAAATAGGAAGACTTGGTAAAAAAATGGGGGCGCAGATGGAAACCTTTTACGGCCTGTCCGGGATCGGCGACCTGATCGTGACTTGTGCAAGTAAGCATAGCCGTAATCGAAAGGCCGGATATCTGATCGGCCAGGGATATACGATGGAAGAAGCTATGAAAGAAGTGCAGATGGTTGTGGAAGGCGTTTATTCTGCAAGAGCTGCAAGAGAGCTTGCGGAGAAATATGAGGTGGAGATGCCTATCATAACGGAAGTGAACCGCGTACTGTTTGAAGGAAAATCAGCAGCGGAAGCAGTAATGGACCTGATGCTGCGTGATAAAAAAGTGGAAACGCCCATGCTCCCGTGGGAAAATGCGTGAGCGGATCAGTTAAATATTTCCGGGTTTCAGATATGTGAAATGCTAAGCTGGGAATAACAGGATCGCCGTATCAACTGAAAAGAAAAAATAAAAAGATATCTGCCAGAAGATCACTTATGCTCTGACAGATATCTTTTTTGCATTATTATGGAAATTAAAACTGAATATCACGGAGATCTTCTGGAACATGAGAAGTATGCAGATCTTCGTTCAGTGTATCGATGATCGCCATATCTTCATCCTCGATATTGAAGTCAAAGATGTTTCCATTGCTGCGGATTCGTTCCGGGTTGATGGATTTCGGAATGACAGAAATTCCCTTCTGTATTGCCCAGCGAAGCCCGATCTGTGCAGGAGTCCTGGCATATTTGGTCCCCAGAACACACATTACATCATTATCAAAATATGCACCTCTTGCCAGAGGAGCATAAGCCTGTACCTGAATACCGAAAGCCTTGCAGTATTCGATCAGTTCAGCAGGGTAACACAAAGGATGGCACTCAATCTGGTTTACAGCAGGAATAACCCCGGATATCTTACGAAGTTCTTCCAGATGCCGGATATCAAAATTACTGACGCCGATACTTAAAGCACGTCCAGATTCCAGAATGGATTCCAGCTCTTTCCAGGTGCTCAAATAGCAGCCGGGAACCGGCCAGTGTATCAGATAGAGATCTACATAACTGACTTTCAGACGGTCGAGACTACGGGAAAAAGCTCCCTGGACATCGCCGAGACGCTGCGCATTGTTCCAGATTTTGCTGGTGATGAAAAGATCCTTTCTGGGAACTCCGCATTTGGCAATGGCACGTCCAACGCTTTCTTCATTTTTATAAACAGAAGCGGTATCGATCATGCGGTAGCCGGCGGAAATAGCAGAAGTGACTGCTGCTTCGGCCTGTACGTCATCGGGCAACTTGTATACGCCAAGCCCCAGAAGAGGCATTTCTCTGTCGTTGTTCAGAAAAACAGTTTCTTTCAAAATAATTCCTCCTTGTATGTTCTGCTTTCCATGCTTTTGCTATTATAGCACAAAAATATGAAAGAATCACATCAATTATATTACAAAAGTGATAAAGCTTAGAGTTGGACAGACGCGCAGACTGGGTAATAAGTTGTGGTTTGAAGAGACTAACTTCGTTAAAAATGAAACAATCGAGTTAATTTACTGTCAAAGTTTTTGGAAAAATAGGAAAAACAGCATATAATTTTGGCTATATTTTATAATTATTTTCTTGATAATAACAGTGAAAAGATGTATAATAAATTTAATTGATAAATTCTTGTCATGAGAGTGTCCGCCCGGCGGATACAGGAAAGGGGTATTTATGCATTTAATCAAAGATGAGAATGGCAATCTTGTTCAGCATGGACATGCAGACAGCCATGAACATACACATGAGCACACCCATGAGGACGGTGTGACTCACAGCCATACACACAGCCATGCGGAAGGAGATAACCATTGTCATACACACGGTGATGGACACTGCGGTTCCTGCGAGAGCGGTGACTGCAAGAATGAGACTGTAGCACTTCTTACCTACATGCTGCAGCATAATGAGCATCATGCCGCAGAACTTGATCAGATGGCTGACAATCTTAAGAAGCTTAACATGGATGCAGCTGCGAAGACGATCAAAGAGGCAGTTGCAGATTTTCAGAAAGGCAATATGAGACTTGGACTTGCCCTTACACTTGTTAAGGAAGAGTTGAAATAAAAACCGACAGAATAGTTTTGACAGCATAGTGGTTAAATGATGCCACTTATTTGGAGGAATGATTATGTGTCTTGCAACAGTATATAAGGAAGAAGATAATTCTGTGATCTTTAAGAATGTAAGCCGGATCGATGTGGACGGAAATAAATTGATCCTTCGAGATATCATGGGAGATGAGCGCGTGGTAGAAGGCAGTATCCTTATGGTGGATCTTGCAAACAGCATCGTGAAACTGCAGTGTAACTGATATGATTAAAACGTAAGATGTGGAGGGACGATCGATGAAATTATCTGAAGCAATGAGAGAAAAAATGTTGCTTTCCTTTGAACTTTTTCCGCCAAAGACAGAAAAAGGCATGGCAAATCTGCCGGGAACCATTGAACATCTCATGAAGTATAGACCGGAGTATATTTCCTGTACATACGGTGCCGGCGGCGGAAATGTCGGAGCCAACAGGGAAGTATGCCAGATGATCAGGAATGCAGGAACTATTCCTGTAACACACTTCACAGTGATCAAGAACACAAAAGAAGGAATCAGACAGCAGTTGGAACGGTATCTGGCAGATGGCGTTGACCATATGCTGGCGCTTCGCGGAGATATTCCGCTTGGTGAGACAACGACCTGCGGAGACTTCAATTATGCGACAGACCTTGTTAAATTTGTCCGTAATGAATTTGGCGATAAGTTTGAGATCGCAGTAGCCGGTTCACCGGAAGGCCATATCGCATGCAGAAGCTTGGAGGCTGATATTGCTGTTTTGAGACAGAAACAGGACAATGGTGCTGATTATATCATGACTCAGCTCTGCTGGGATATGGAACAGTTTAAATACTGGTTGGACGCTATCCGCGAGGCTGGGGTGACAATGCCTGTAGATGTTGGCGTGATGCCGATCTTGGACCAGGCAGCTACCATTAATATGGCTCTTTCACGTAACGGCTGTGTAATGGACAGTGAGCTTTGCAGGCTGATCTCCAGGAACTGGCTGTTCCCGAATCCGTTTAACGCTAAAGATGCTGATGGTAAACCATTTGACATGTTCTATGAGGACAAGGTTAAACGATTCAAAGAAGAAGGAATCGAATACACCATCAGACAGATCGATGAGTATCGCGCTCTTGGTGTTGACGGTATCCATCTTTATGCATTAAACAAATGGAAAGACGTATCCGAGATCATTGACAGATCCGGACTTCGTACACTTATCTAATCATCAACGAAATAAATAAGAATTCCGGCACGATGCGGAGGTGCCAGAACAGTATCAGGCACCTCCCTTATGCGCCGGCATAACAGATATAAAATCAGGAGGTGCCCGTTTTATGGCACATGTTATTGCAGTCGCCGGAAAAGGCGGCGTTGGAAAAACTACATTATGCGGAATGCTGATCCAGTATCTCTGCGAAAAGAAAAAAGGACCTGTACTGGCGGTAGATGCAGATGCCAATTCAAATCTGAACGAGGTTCTTGGCGTAGAAGTAGATACAACTCTTGGCGATGTACGTGAGGAGATCGCACATGCTGAGATGACAGAGAAAAGCCCGATCCCCAAAGGAATGTCCAAGGCAGATTATGCAGAGGTACGTTTCGAGGATGCTCTTGCTGAGGAAGATGATTACGATCTTCTTGTAATGGGAAGAACCCAGGGAAAAGGATGCTATTGCTTTGTAAACGGTCTGCTTCAGGCACAGCTTGCCAAATACCAGAAGAATTATCCATATATTGTTGTGGACAATGAAGCAGGGATGGAACATATCAGCAGAGGAATCCTTCCGAGCATGGAGACAGCAATCCTTGTAAGTGACTGTTCCAGAAGAGGTGTACAGGCAGTTGGCAGGATCGCAGAACTTATTAAGGAATGCGATATGAAGCCTTCCAGAGTGGGTCTTATTATCAACCGCGCGCCAAAAGCAGAACTGAATCCAGGAATCCTTGAGGAGATCCGGAATCAGGGTCTCGATCTGATCGGTGTGGTACCACAGGATGAGGCAGTTTATGAATATGACTGCGATGGTAAACCAACCGTTACTCTTCCTGAGGATAATCCGATGAGAAAAGCAGCTTTTGAAATTTTTGATAAATTAGGTTTATAATGGAATATAAACCTTTTTTTATAAAAGAGAATAACCCATGGGTGGGGATGGGTTCCTGCCCTGGGCTTATTATAAAAAGAAAAATAAAAATAGATGTGCTATTAAAGGAGGTCTATAATGAGTGAATTCAAATTAACTACAGTGGAGGAATTTGAAGCCGCTACAGCCCGTCTTCTCGAGACAGGTGCAAAGGTAGGAGCAGATGCATGGCAGATCCGTGCAAAGAACCAGACTCCGCACTGTAAATTCGGTGAGCAGGGTATCTGCTGCCGTATCTGTGCAATGGGACCGTGTCGTATTACACCGAAGGCTCCGAGAGGAATCTGTGGATGTGATGCTCATGGTATCGTAGGAAGAAACTTCCTTAAATTTACAGCCGGTGGTGCAGCTACTCACTCCGATCATGGTCGTGAGATCTGCCATACACTGTACTGTGCAAAAGAGGGCGGAAATTATCAGGTAAAAGATCCTGAGAAACTGCTTCGCATCGCCAAAGAGTGGGGCGTGGAAACAGAAGGCAAGGATATCTATGATCTGGCTCATGAGATGGCTGAGATCGGTCTTATGGAATATGGTAAACCGTTCGGATATCAGAGATTCCTTGACAGAATGCCAGCAGGACAGAAAGAAAAACTGATCGAGAACGAAGTCGCACCACGTGCTATCGACCGTGAGGTTGCAAGTTCTCTGCATATGAGTCATATGGGATGTTCTTCTCTTCCGGAAGCACTTGTAAAACAGTCTATTCGTTGCGGCATGGCTGATGGATGGGGCGGTTCCATGATGGGAACAGAGTTCTCTGATGTATTATTCGGAACTCCGAAGCCGATTGATACAGAGGCTAACCTTGGAGTAATGGTTGAAGAGAACGTAAATATTGTTGTACATGGACATGATCCGAGTCTTTCTGAGATGATCTGTGAGTATGCAGACAGCAAAGAAATGATCGATTATGCAAAATCTGTAGGAGCAAAAGGAATCACAGTTTCCGGTGTGTGCTGTACTTCTAACGAGGTAGCTATGCGTCGTGGTGTTCCGATGGCTGGTAACTTCCTGCAGCAGGAGAACGTAGTGCTGACAGGTGCCTGCGAGGCGATCGTAGTTGATGTTCAGTGTATCTTCCCTGCATTAGGACCTCTGAGCAAATGCTTCCATACTAAATTTGTTACAACTTCTCCGATCGCTCAGATGCCGGATTCTGAATTTATCAGATTCAACGCTGAGACAGCAGGAGAAAATGCAAAAGCAATCGTTAAGATGGCTATCGATAACTTCAAGAACAGAAAACCTGAGCTTGTACATATCCCACAGCTGAAACAGAAAGCTACTGTTGGTTATTCAGTAGAAGCGATCGTTAAAGTTCTTGATGGTGTTACAAACTCTCAGGTTGATGTAACAGGAACAACCAAACCATTACTTGAGTGCATCACTTCCGGTGTTATCCGTGGTGCTGTTGCTATGGTTGGATGTAACAATCCTAAGATCCGTCCTGACTATGCACATATCGAACTGATGAAGAAGTGTATCGCAAATGATATCATTATCATCGCTTCCGGATGTTCCGCACAGGCAGCTGCTAAAGCTGGTCTGATGGACAAATCCGCAAGAGATCTCTGCGGTGCAGGTCTGAAACGTGTCTGTGAGCTGGCTGATATCCCACCAGTACTTCATATGGGATCCTGCGTAGATATCTCCCGTATGATGATCCTGGCTGCTGAACTTGCAAAAGATGCAGGACTTCAGATCAATCAGCTTCCTGTAGTAGGATGTGCTCCTGAGTGGATGTCTGAAAAAGCTGTATCCATCGGTAACTACGTAGTTGGTACTGGTATTGATACATTCCTTGGTGTTGATCCATATGTTTCCGGTTCTTCAGAAATGTGCGAGCTTCTTACAGAGGGAACAAGAAAATGGACAGGTGCTGCTTACACAGTAGAGACAGACATCGAGAAATTAGTTGATCTTATGATCGAGAGAATTGAAGAGAAGAGAACAGCATTAGGAATCTAATCCGTTGCGATCTTTAAAATGTTATAAAAGGTGGAAGACGTAAAATGAAAATAGCAGTAACCGGTAAAGGCGGAGTAGGAAAGACAACTTTCGCAGCAACACTTGCAAGACTATACGCAGATGAGGGAAAAAAAGTCCTTGCGGCGGATGTGGATCCGGATGCGAACCTGGGTCTTGCCCTTGGATTTGACGAGGAAACCTTGGATTCTATTGTTCCAATCTCAAAAATGCGTAAGCTCATAGAAGAACGCACCGGAGCCAACAGCCAGAATCAGTTTTATAAACTGAACCCAAAGGTAGACGATATTCCGGATACTTATGGAAAAACCTGTAATGGCGTAAAGCTGCTTGTCCTTGGAACTGTGGAAACAGGTGGAGGCGGATGCGTCTGTCCTGAACATGTGATGCTTAAAAGAGTGATCAATAACCTTGTGATCCACAGAGATGATGTGGTGATCATGGATATGGAAGCCGGCCTGGAACATCTGGGCCGGGGCACCACGGAGAGCATGGATGAATTTATTGTAGTGATCGAACCAGGGGCAAGAAGCGTACAGACATATAAGAATGTTAAACGTCTTGCAAAGGATCTGGGAGTTTCTCAGGTTAAGGTCGTGGCCAATAAGGTAAGAAATCCGGAGGACGAGGAATTTATCCGGAATAAGATCCCGGCGGAGGATCTGCTTGGAATGATCCACTACAATACAGAAGTTATAGATGCTGATCGTCAGGGAAAATCTCCCTACGATTTCAGTGAAACTGTAACAGCTGAAATCAGAAAAATCAAAGACAAAATTGATCAGAATTCAATTCTGTAAAAATAGGAGGTATTACAGTGACTTTATTTGATAGAGTATTCGGCGGAAACGATGCTGTATATGGTTTAACAGAGGGTGCTATTGACGGCGCGATCGCTCAGTATGGCGAAGACAAAGCTGTCAGCTTCCCGAATACCGCTTACAGCCTTCCTTGCTACTATGCTGTAACAGGAACAAAAGTTACAACATTAAAAGAATTAAAAGAAGCTCTTGGCGTTGTGAAAACACTTATGACAAGAGAGAAAAGACTGAACGATGCATTCATGTCCGGTGTTGCTACAGCACTTTGTGCAGAGTTCATCGAAGTTCTGAAATACATCGACGGAGCAACTCCTTACGAGGAGCCTTGCTATGGACATCTTGGTGATGCAGTGATCCGTGAGCTCGGTGTACCGCTTGTAACAGGCGATATCCCAGGCGTTGCTGTTATCCTTGGTGCTGCTCCTACTACAGAAGAGGGTGTTGCCCTTGTAAAGAGCTATCAGGCACAGGGTATCCTGGTAACACTGGTTGGCGGAATCATTGATCAGGTCGCTGAGGCTGGAATGAAGACAGGCGCTAACGTTCGTGTTATCCCGCTTGGAAAAGATGTTACATCTGTTGTCCATGTAGTTTCCGTTGCAATCCGTGCAGCTCTGATCTTCGGTAATGTAACACCTGGAGATGCTGGAACACTTATGAAATACACAATGGATCGTGTACCGGCATTCGTTAACGCATTCAAACCTCTGGATGATGTGATCGTAGCTTGTGGTGCAGGTGCGATCGCACTTGGATTCCCGGTTGTTACAAATGAGACAGAGAACATCTTCCGTGTACCGAAGAGCCTTATCGTTCAGGAGGATGTAAGCAAATTCAACGCTACTTCTCTTGAGGCACGTGACATTAAGATCAAGATCACAAATATCGATATCCCGGTTGCTTTCGCATCTGCATTCGAGGGTGAGATCATCCGTCGTAAAGACATGCAGGTTGAGTTCGATGGTTCCCGTGTAGACTGTGCAGAGCTTGTACATACCTGTGATGCTTCTGAGATCGAAGACCACAAGATCACAGTCGTTGGACCGGAAGTAGATGAGATGGAATTCGGCAGCAAGAACAGCATCGCATATGTTGTTAAAGTTGCTGGTAAGAATATGCAGGCTGACTTTGAGCCGGTTATCGAGCGTAAATTCCATAACTACATCAACTGTATCGAGGGTGTATACCATACAGGACAGCGTGATATGCAGCGTATCCGTATCAGCATTGATGCATTTAATGCAGGATTCCGCATCAAACATATCGGTGAAGTTCTTTATGCATCTGTTAAGAATGAGTTCGATGCAGTTGTTGATAAATGTGAGGTTGTTATTTATACAGATCCTGCTGAGTGTACAAGAATCCGTCATGAGGTTGCAATCCCGATCTTTGACAAACGTGATGAGCGTCTTGATACTCTGACAGATGAGTCTGTTGACGTATATTACAGCTGTATCCTCTGCCAGGCATTCGCACCAAGCCATGTATGTGTAGTAACACCAGAGAGACTTGGACTTTGCGGTGCGGTTTCATGGCTGGATGCAAAAGCTACACATCAGCTTGATCCGAACGGACCATGCCAGATCATCACAAAAGAGCGTCCGATCGATGAGAACCTTGGTTCTTATGAGGATGTAGATGAGGCAGTTCAGAAATTCTCCCAGGGTGCTCTGGAGCACGTTACACTGTACTCCATTATGCAGGATCCGATGACTTCCTGCGGATGCTTCGAGTGTATCTGCGGTATCGAGCCATTCTCCAACGGTGTTGTTATTGCCAACCGTGAGTACGCAGGCATGACACCACTTGGAATGACCTTCCCTGAGATGGCATCCATGACAGGTGGTGGAGTTCAGACACCTGGATTCATGGGACATGGTAAACATTTCATTTCTTCCAAGAAGTTCATGAAGGCTGAGGGCGGTATCGAGCGTATCGTATGGATGCCAAAAGAACTGAAAGAATTCGTAGCTGACAGACTTAATAAGACTGCAAAAGAGCTTTACGGAATCGATAACTTTACAGACATGATCGGTGATGAGACGATCGCAGAAGATCCAGAGACACTGGTTGCATTCCTTACAGAAAAAGGACATCCGGCTCTCGGACTTGATCCGATGATGTAATTTATCCGGGAGAAAGGATGTGCGGACATCCTTTCTCTTGTAAACTGTTAAAAAGTTTGTTGATTTTTTAACAGAAATATAGTGCTGCATCTTGCCAATAACTGGTGCTATGTAGTATAATATAAGAAGCTCTGTAGTTTTTAATTATTATTTTTAAGGAGGCTAACGAAAAATGCCGTTTAATCAGAAACCACAAAAGTTCAATGCAAAGATTAATGCTGTCACAATCGGAAGCGGAGATAAGACTGTGACAATTGGTGGGGATTGTACATTCCCATTTTATTCCTTTGACGCAGAGTCAGAGAACTGCCCGAAGATCGGTGTAGAGATCTCTGATATGGGTCTTGAGGGCGTATCTGAAGGTATCAAAGCTTACTATGAAGGCGCTACTACAATGGCTGACATTGCTAAGAAAGCTGCAGCTATGGAGGGTGCTGACTTTGTTGCACTTATTCTTGAGGGCGGCGACCCGAACGGTGTTAACAAATCTATCGATGAGCTGATCGCAGTTGTTAAAGAAGTTGCAGATGCAGTTGACTGTCCACTGGTTGTAGAGGGCTGCAAGAATGTTGAGAAGGATGCAGAGCTCCTTCCGAAGGTTGCAGAGGCTCTTCAGGGCAGAAATGCACTGATCCTTTCCGAGAAAGAGGAGAACTACAAAGCGATCGGTGCAGCAGCAGGTCTTGCTTACAATCAGATCGTAGGCGCTGAGTCTGCCGTTGATATCAACCTTGCTAAACAGCTTAACGTTGTTACTACACAGCTTGGTGTAGATGCTAAGAAGATCGTTATGAATATCGGTAGTGCAGCAGTTGGTTATGGATATGAGTACGTAGTATCTACTATGGACCGTATCAAAGGTGCCGCTTTAGGGCAGAATGATAACATGCTGCAGATGCCTATTATTACACCTGTATCCGCTGAGACATGGAATGTTAAAGAGGCAATGGCTTCTGAAGCAGACATGCCGGCATGGGGACCACAGGACGAGCGTGGAATCGACATGGAAGTTGAGACAGCAGCAGCTGATCTTGCAGCTGGTTCTGATGCAGTTATCTTAAGACATCCGGAATCTGTTAAGACAATTTCCAAGCTGATCAAAGCACTTGCGTAATAAATAGGAGGATAAAGAGCTATGGCACTGAATGGTATTCAGATCTTTAAATTAACACCAAAGAAAAACTGTAAGGAATGTGGATGCCCTACATGTATGGCTTTCTCTATGAAAGTTGCACAGGGCGCTATGAAAATTGAGCAGTGTCCGCATATGTCAGAGGATGCATTAGCATCTCTTTCTGAGGCAACTGCACCGCCAATGAAAACTATCAAGATCGGAACAGGCGATGGAGAGTTTACACTTGGTGGAGAGACTGTTCTTTTCAGACATGAGAAGACATTTGTAAGCAAAACAAGATATGCCGTATCACTTTGCACATGCATGAGTGATGAAGAAGTAGAAGCAAAACTTGCAGAGATCCCACACGTTGACTATGATCGTATCGGTGAGAGAATGCATGTAGAGCTTGTGTATGTAAACTGCGATGAGAATGCAGATGCTGCAAAATTTACAGCACTTGTAGAGAAGGCTAAAGGTCTTGGAAGAACACTGATCCTTGGCTGTACAGATCCTGAGATCGCAAAAGCTGCCCTTGAAGTATGTAAGGACGGCAAACCGGTTCTTAACGGAGCAAACGCTTCCAACTACGAGGCAATGAGCAAGGTTGCTACAGATGCAGGCGTAGTTCTCGGTGTATCCGGTAAGGACATCAATGAGTTATATGATACTACAGCAGCTATTGAGAAACTTGGCAACAAGAATCTCGTACTTGATACAACAGGAGCTGACATCAAAGAGACCTTTGCAAATACTGTACAGGTTCGTCGTGCAGCTCTTAAGAATCAGGACAGAACATTTGGTTATCCTTCTATCGTTAACCTTGTTAAACTTGCGAAGGGTGACAAACATTTACAGGCAGCACTTGCTTCCATGTTTACTATGAAATATGGTTCTATCATCGTTATGGAGCAGATGACATATGCAGAGGCACTTCCGCTGTTCGGTCTTCGTCAGAACGTATTTACAGACCCGCAGAAGCCAATGAAGGTAGAACCGGGCATTTATCCTCTGAACGGGGCAGACGAGAATTCTCTCGTTGTAACAACAGTAGACTTTGCTCTTACATATTTCGTAGTATCTGGCGAGCTGGAGCGTTCCGGTGTTCCGCTTAACCTGGTGATTAATGATGCAGGCGGACTTTCCGTACTTACATCCTGGGCAGCAGGTAAATTTTCCGGAAACAGCATCTCCGAGTACATCAAAGAGAATGTTGAGCCGAAGGTTAAATGCAGAAGACTGGTTATTCCTGGTAAAGTAGCAGTTCTTAAGGGCGATCTTGAGGCTAAGCTTCCTGGATGGGAGATCATCGTAGGACCAAGAGAAGCAGTACAGCTTGTGAAATTCTTAAAAGACCTTGATGCATAAACTTAAGGTTTAAGAAATCAGCTGTCCGGCAATATCGCCGGCAGTTATAAACGGCTGTGTAGGTTTGCTGCACAGCCATATCCTACTAATATGTAAAGGAGAACACGAGTATGGCAAAATTTGTAACAATTGGGGAGAGACTTTCAACAACAGCACCGGCAGTAAATAAAGCATTTACTGAGAGAGATCCTGAGCCGATCATCAAAAGAGCAAAACAGCAGCTTGATGCAGGCGCTACATATCTTGACGTAAACATCGGACCTGCTGAGAACGATGGCGAGGACCTTATGAAATGGGCAGTACAGCTCCTTCAGTCTGAGTTTGACAATGTTCCGCTTGCTCTGGATACTACAAACCAGAAAGCTATTGAGGCTGGTATTTCCGTATACAACAGAAGCAAAGGTAAACCGATCGTAAACTCTGCAGATGCTGGAGACAGAATTTCCAATATCGACCTTGCAGCAGCTAACGATGCGATCTGTATCGCACTTTGCTCTTCCGGTATGGTTGCATCAGACAATGACGAGCGTATGATGCACTGCCAGAACATGCTTGAGAGAGGTCTTGGCCTTGGTATGGAAGCAGAGGATCTCTGGTTTGATCCGCTTTTCCTTGTTGTAAAAGGAATGCAGGACAAACAGATGGAAGTTCTTGAGGCAATCAAGATGTTCTCCGAGATGGGTCTGAACTCCACAGGTGGTCTTTCCAACAACAGTAACGGTATGCCAAAACATATCCGTCCGATCATGGACTCTGCTCTTGTAGCTATGGCTATGATGAATGGTCTTACATCTGCGATCGTTAACCCTAACGACCTTCGTCTTATGGAGACAATCAAATCCTGTGACGTATTCAAGGGTAACACACTTTACGCAGATTCTTACCTTGAGATCTAATTTGGCGTGTGAACAAAACAGGAGCGCTGTTTCAGAGGCTGGGGGCTTCGGCCTTCAGCCTCTTTTTTACTAATATAGTTTAGTCTAACTCCCAACGCCACAGGTGGAAGACGAATAACTTTTACGAGGCGAGAAAGGTGGTTGCCGAATGTTTAAGGTGACTTTTGCTTTTGAAAATGGCAGTATGGTAGAAGCATTTGCCAATGCGGGGGATAATTTACTGGAGGTTGCTCGTAGTGCCAATGTGGCTATCGATGCACCATGTTCCGGAAACGGAGCCTGTGGAAAATGTCGGGTACAGTTAAAAAGCGGAGAACTGGACTCAAAGAAAACTCTTCATATTTCGGATGAAGAATATGGCGCAGGTTGGCGTCTGGCCTGTATGAGCAAGATCAGTGCAGATGTGGAGGTTCTTGTTCCGGATATTGCATCCGCATATAAGAGCCGAATGAAAGTGGCTGATTTGAGCTCAAAAGAAGAAATCGCTATTTTTGAAAATGCCAAGCATGAAGTTGAGATGGCTGGCATAGAACTTACAAACAGTCTTGATGTTGTGGAACTTCAGATGGATATTCCATCACTGGATGATACCATGCCGGATAATGAAAGACTGACCCGTGCACTTCAGAAGTTTATGAACCTGAAGCGTGTCAGAATTCCGTATGCGGTGCTTAAGAAGCTTCCAGATGTACTTCGTGAGAGTAAATTTTCTGTGAAGTGCGTGGTTCGTACAGCACCAAATGACATGTATGTTTATGATATTTTTGACAGTAAGAAAGATGTTGTGATCGGTGGTCTTGCTGTAGATATCGGTACCACAACCGTTTCGGCAGTCCTGATCAATATGGAAACAGGAGAGATCCTGGCCAAGAGTTCTTCCGGAAACGGACAAATCCGTTTTGGTGCGGATGTTATCAACCGTATCATCGAATCTCAGAAACCTGGCGGAAAGAAGAAACTTCAGGATGCGGTGATCAAAGAGACCATTAACCCGATGATCCATGAGATGTGCAGAAGTATTCATTTCCCGGAGAAACAGATCTACCGGATGTGTGTTGCTTCTAATACAACCATGAATCATCTGTTTGCAGGGATCAATGCGGATCCGCTTCGTATGGAACCGTATATTCCTACGTTTTTCAAAACAAATTCCTTGTTTGCATCGGATGTGGGAATTGAGATCAATCCGGATGCACATATTATCATGGCTCCGAATATCGGAAGCTATGTAGGTGGAGATATCACTGCCGGTACACTGGTAAGTATGATCTGGAACAGACCGGAATTTTCTCTGTTTATCGACCTTGGTACTAACGGAGAGCTTGTGTTCGGTAATTCCGATTTTATGATGAGCTGTGCATGTTCCGCAGGTCCTGCCTTTGAGGGTGGAGATATCAGCTGCGGTATGCGTGCTACAGACGGTGCTATTGAGGCATGTACCATTGATAAAGAAACTATGGAGCCGACATATAAGGTTGTAGGTGAACCTGGAACCAAACCGGTAGGACTTTGCGGTTCCGGTATCATTGATGTGATCAGTGAACTTTTTATGACAGGAATCATCAATCCGAAGGGAAAATTTGTCCGTGAGGGCAAAAGAATCCGTCACGATCATTATGGCATGGGAAGCTATGTGATCGCGTTTGAAGAGGAAGCCGGTTCTGCCAAGGATGTTGAGATCACAGAAGTAGATATTGATAATTTTATCCGTGCCAAAGGTGCTATTTTCTCTGCAATCCGTACTATGCTGAATTCTCTTGATTTCGATGTTTCCATGATCGATGACGTATATGTTGCCGGTGGAATCGGAAGCGGGATCAATATGGCTAATGCAGTACATATCGGAATGTTCCCGGATATCCCTCTTGAGAAGTTCCATTACATTGGTAACTCTTCTCTGACGGGTGCTTATCTGATGCTTCATTCCACATCAGCAGAGAAGAAAACCTATGAACTGGCTTCAAATATGACTTACCTGGAGCTTTCTACAGTTCCTACCTATATGGATGAGTTTGTAGGTGCATGCTTTATTCCGCATACGGACACAAATCTGTTTCCGTCTGTTATGGAAGAACAGCAGAAGAGATAAAGCAGACTAAAACAGCAGAGGTAAAACATGGCTTTTAGTATAAATGACTTGAATTATGAAAAAGACAGCAAAGAAAGAATGCCCTGGGAGCATTATACAGAGGAGTTCGCTAAGGCAGACCCGGCAGAAATTGCCGGACGTCTTTCACTTCCTTATGACGAAGAGAAGAAAGAACTGACTCTGAAATTCCTGGGAAGCGTTTATTATATTTCCTGGCCGGATTTTCAGGTAACTCATGAGGAAGATGATGCGGGATTTTATCCTCTTGAGGAAATGCATTATGCAAAGATCCTTGCTATCCGTTTTCTGCTGAACGGGAATGTATCTCAGGGAAGCGGAAGGTTTAAAACATACAGGGAAATGCCCTGGGGAGAGGTTTATCTCCGTCAGTTTGATGGCAGGTGCATCAAACGCCTGGCTTTCACATACGGAAACAGACTTAAGGATTTCAAGGAAATTATGGAACACATCCATGCGGTTCCCGTGGATCATGGAGATATTGCATACCAGGTGGAGATCTTTCCAGGATATGTAGTTCAGATGATCCTCTGGGAGGGCGATGATGAGTTCCCGCCGTCCTCACAGATCTTGTTTTCTGATAATTTTCCGGTTTCCTTTGCGGCTGAGGATATGGCCGTTATGGGAGACGTTATCATTGGGTCTTTAAAGGCATTTCTGAAATGTCTTTAAAAATAAAAAATAGTTAAGAACAGGATGGGACCTGTTTTTATAGAAATGCAGTTTTAAGGGATTAAAAACTGTAAAAATACCTAAAGGGAGGTAACATTATGGGATTTAAAAGTGACATCGAAATTGCACAGGAGTGCGAAATGCTTCCAATCACACAGATTGCAGAGAAGGCAGGTATTGATGACAAATATCTGGAGCAGTACGGAAAGTACAAAGCAAAAATTGATTACAATCTGTTAAAAGAGAGTGACAAGAAAGATGGTAAGCTGATCCTCGTAACAGCTATCAACCCAACACCAGCAGGAGAGGGAAAAACAACAACAACCGTTGGTCTTGCAGATGCAATGCAGAAAATGGGCAAAAAAGTGATGGTTGCTCTTCGTGAGCCATCCCTCGGACCGGTATTCGGTGTAAAAGGTGGTGCAGCAGGCGGCGGTTATGCACAGGTAGTTCCGATGGAGGATATCAACCTTCACTTTACCGGTGACTTCCATGCGATCGGTGCGGCAAACAACCTTCTTGCAGCAATGATCGACAACCATATCTTCCAGGGTAATGACCTGAACATTGACCCGAGAAAGATCACATGGAGACGTTGCGTGGACATGAACGACCGTCAGCTTCGTAATGTAGTAGATGGTCTTGGCGGAAGAACAAACGGTATGCCACGTGAAGACGGATACGACATTACAGTTGCATCTGAGATCATGGCAGTTCTCTGTCTTGCAAGCGACATCAAAGACCTGAAAGAGAGACTTTCCAGAATTATCATCGGATATACCTATGGTAAAGTTTCCGAGCAGAAACCGGTAACAGCTGGTGATCTTCATGCAGAGGGTGCTATGACAGCACTTCTGAAAGATGCCCTGAAACCAAACCTTGTACAGACACTGGAGCATGTTCCGGCAATCGTTCACGGTGGACCATTCGCAAACATCGCTCATGGATGTAACTCCGTAACAGCTACCAAGATGGCTATGAAACTTGCAGATTATGCTATCACAGAGGCTGGATTCGGTGCAGACCTTGGTGCTGAGAAATTCCTTGACATCAAGTGCCGTATGGCAGGCCTTCATCCAAGCGCAGTTGTTATCGTAGCTACTGTTCGTGCACTGAAATACAACGGTGGTGTTCCGAAGGCAGATCTGAACAACGAGAACCTTGAGGCTCTTGAGAAAGGTCTTCCAAACCTTCTGAAACATGTAAGCAATATCAAGAATGTATACAAACTTCCATGTGTAGTTGCTATCAATGCATTCCCGACCGATACCAAGGCAGAGCTTGACCTGGTTGAGGCAAAATGTAAAGAGCTTGGCGTTAACGTTGCACTTTCCGAGGTATGGACAAAAGGCGGCGAAGGCGGCATGAAGCTTGCTGAGGAAGTGATCCGTCTTGTTGAGGAGCCGAATGACTTCACATATGCTTATGAGCTTGAGGGATCTATCGAGGATAAACTGAATAACATCGTACAGAAAGTTTACGGTGGTAAGAAAGTTGTTCTTACAGCAAATGCTCAGAAACAGGCAAAACAGCTGGAAGCTCTTGGATTTGGCAACTGCCCGATCTGTGTAGCTAAGACACAGTACAGTCTGACAGATGATCAGACAAAACTTGGCGCACCGACAGACTTTGAGGTAACAGTACGTAACCTGAAGATTTCCGCAGGTGCAGGATTTATCGTTGCCCTGACAGGTGAGATCATGACTATGCCAGGTCTCCCGAAAGTTCCGGCAGCAACCAAGATCGATGTAGATGAGACAGGTAAGATCACAGGCCTCTTCTAATCGGAACATAAGATCAAAAACTACCGGAGGGGGCTTTTTATAAAAGCCCCCAATGGGCTCTAAAGAGTGCTAAAATAAGAATATAAGGAGGAGAGTCCTATGGGATTTTCTACCAGTACATGTACTGAATTTGTTGAGGTATTAAGCTCCAAGGCACCGGTTCCTGGCGGCGGCGGCGCTTCTGCTCTTGTAGGTGCGGTTGGTACAGCTCTTGGAAACATGGTTGGAAGCCTTACTGTTGGCAAGAAAAAATATGCAGATGTTGAGGACGAGATGTGGGAGCTGAAAAAGAAATGTGATCAGCTTCAGAAAGATTTCCTTCATCTGATCGAGAGAGACGCAGAAGTATTTGAGCCTCTTTCCAAAGCTTACGGAATGCCAAGAGAGACAGAGGAAGAAAAAGCAGAGAAAGCCCGCGTTATGGAGGCTGCTCTGAAAGAAGCCTGCTCTGTTCCGATGGAGATCATGGAGAAATGCTGTGAGGCCATTGAACTTATCGTTGAGTTCGGCGCAAAAGGTTCCAAGCTTGCGATCAGTGATGCTGGCGTAGGTGCTGCATTCTGCAAAGCTGCTCTTAAGGGAGCAAGCCTGAATGTATACATCAATACAAAGTCTATGGCAGATCGTGCGTATGCAGAGGAATTAAACAAAAAAGCAGACGCTATGCTTGAGAAATATACAAAGATCGCAGACGAGACATTTGACAGTGTTCTCGGAAGACTGAAATAGGAGGAACCAGACAAATGGCAAAGCAGTTATTAGGTAAAGAAGTAACAGCAGCTCTTAACGAGAAGATCAAAGCTAACGTTGCAGAGCTTCAGGCAAAAGGTGTAAATCCTACACTTTGCATTATCCGTGTTGGTGAGAATCCAAGCGATATTTCCTATGAGAGAGGAGCAACCAAACGTTGCGAGACTCTTGGGGTTGCATGTGAGAAGATTCTTCTTCCGGAGGACGTTTCCCAGGATGAGCTTCTTGCAACTATCGATAAAGTAAACAAAGATGACAAGATCCACGGCGTTCTTCTGTTCCGTCCGCTTCCGAAACATCTGGATCAGACAGTGATCGAGAATGCTCTTGCAGCAGAAAAAGACGTTGACTGTATGACAGATCTTTCCATGTCCGGTGTATTCACAGGCAAAAAGATCGGATTCCCGCCATGTACACCACAGGCATGCATGGAGATCCTGGATCATTACGGAATCGACTGCACAGGCAAAAAAGCTGTTGTGATCGGAAGAAGCCTTGTAGTTGGTAAACCAGCTGCAATGATGCTTGTTAAGAAAAATGCGACAGTTACCATCTGCCACACAAGAACCGTTGATATGCCATCCGTTGCAAAAGAGGCTGATATTGTTATCGTTGCAGCTGGCCGTGCTGGTGTTGTTGGGGCTGACTATGTCAGAGAGGGACAGACAATCATCGATGTTGGTATCAATGTAAACGCTGAGGGTAAACTTTGCGGTGATGTTGATTATGCGGCAGTTGAGCCGATCGTTGATGCGATTACACCGGTTCCTGGCGGAGTTGGAAGTGTTACAACTTCTGTTCTTGTAGGTCATGTAGTTGAAGCTGCAATGAGAAAAGCGCAGTAATAGCAGTAATAAAGGATTGATTATTTATATATGTACAGATTCCGAAATTGTTTTTGTTTACGGATGATGGTGCTTGCAGGCGTTCTGGTGTTCGGAACGCCTGCAGGTGTTTTGGCAGAGGATGTGGATCATTCCATGGAAGGGCAGATTTCGAAGCCGCAGTCATCCGGAGAGAGTGATACAGATAGTTTTGTGGATGATTCCACAGATAATACTTATGGATATTATACGATCATGGGGTGTACCACAGTGGATGTGGAGGATATGGTGGCGCAGTATGAGGCGCAGAATGTGGAGTATCCTTCGGATGTCCTGACAGAGGGTGGTGCACCGGATATTGATACGTTTTGCACGATTGTGATAGAGGAAGCGGATGCGGAGGGCGTCCGTGGAGAGGTTGTTTTTGAGCAGGCCATGCTTGAGACCGGATGGCTTCAGTTTGGTGGGGATGCCAGTGCGGTGCAGTTTAATTTTTCGGGGCTGGGAACTACCGGTGGTGGTGTTGCCGGTAATTCTTTTCCTGATGTAAGGACGGGGATCCGGGCGCAGGTGCAGCATCTGAAGGCTTATGCTTCTTCGGAGGAGCTGAACCAGGCTTGTGTGGATAACCGTTTTCAGTATGTGACTCGGGAGAGTGCACCTTATGTGGAATGGCTTGGGATTCAGGAGAATCCTTACGGCGGTGGTTGGGCCGCCGGGAGAAGTTATGGATATAAGCTTAGGAGTCTTCTGGCGGAGCTGAAGGGGGAGGAGTATACCTGGCCGGAGAGTACGGAGACGGTGGAGAAGTAGTGGTGGTGGCGAACGGGACGGTAGTGGCAGATGGGACGGCCCGGAAGGGAGTGCGGTTCTGTCCGCGGCCGGGCTTCGTCGGCGGCTAGATCTAAGGCGCCGGGATTCTGCTAAAACCATTTTCCAAAAGCCAGAACTCGCGGCTTTTTGCCGCTCAGACAGCTGGCTTTTGAAAAATAACGCAGAAGTCCCGCCGCCTAAGATCCAGCACACCTCCTGCAGAGTCGTCCGCAGACAGAACCGCACTCCCTTCCGGGCCTGTGCGTTGGTTGGGGTAAGTTGTCTGGCTAAACGATAGGATGTGGATGAGGGATGGAGGCGGGCTTTGCCCTGTCCTGGTTGATAAAATAATGGAGATGCAACCTTGAAGATTAAAGATCTAGGTTGCATCTCCGTTTTTTATTCAATCAAATTGAAATATTGGGGGAATTATATAGTGGAATATTTTGAGGTAGTTAGTTCAACTCCAGGTTTTCCAGTTCCTGTGAGGGGAGTTTTGGTTCTGAGCTGTCTACGTATTTTTTGAGGGCTTTGGAGGTTTTTGCGAAGCCGGCGTTGGTTCCGGCGCCTCCGATGCAGCCTCCGGGGCAGGCCATTCCTTCGATCATGCAGTTTTTGATCTTGCCGGCTTTTGCCAGAGTGAGGACTTTTTTGCATTCGGCAAGGCTTTCTGCGTGTTCGATGTGGACTGGTACATCGGGATAGTATTCCTTCAGACAGTTTTCGATGGCTCCGGCTACGCCGCCTGCAATGGCGTAGCCTCGTCCTGCTGCGGTTGCGGCCTGGGTTTCTTCCGGGAGCTCTTCGCAGGTGGATGGGGTGATGCTTTTGGCGTCGAACAGGCCCCAGAGTTCCTCGAAGGTGATCACGAAGTCTACATCACTTCTTACGGAATGTCGCATGGCTTCCAGTTTTTTGGAGGCGCATGGTCCGATGAAGACTACTTTTGCGCTGGGGTGTTCTTTTTTTACAATGCGGGCAGTTGCCACCATCGGGGTCAGCTCCTGGGAGATGTTGTCGATCATAGCCGGGAAGTATTTCTTTGCCATGACGGACCAGGACGGGCAGCAGGAAGTGAGGAGGAACGGGAGGTTGCCGGTGGCTACTTCTTTGGCGTAGTGGTGTGCCTCAGAGATGCAGCCGATGTCTGCGCCCAGTGCTACCTCGTAAATGTTTGAGAAGCCCAGCTGTTTAAGGGCGGAGCGGAATTTGCCTGGGGTGACGTCTTCGCCGAACTGATTGATATAAGCAGGTGCAACTTCTGCAATGATCTCAGTTCCTTCACGGAGGGCGTGGGAGAGCTGGAAGATCTGGGATTTATCGGAGATGGCTCCGAATGGGCAGCTGACCATACACATACCACAGGATACGCATTTGTCCTGGTTGATGGAAGCTCTTCCCTGTTCATCACTTTCGATGGCTTTTACACCGCAGGCGCGTTCACATGGACGTTCTTTATGGGCGATGGCATCGTAAGGACAGACTGCTTTGCATCTTCCGCAGTGGATGCATTTATCCTGGTCGATAAAGGATTTGCCGTCTACCATGGAGATGGCGCCTTTGGGGCAGGTGAGCATACAGGGATGGGCAACACAGCCACGGCACATGTTGCTGACTTCATATTTGTTGGATTCGCATGCGGAACATGCGGATGGGATCACCTGCATAAGAGGTGGCTCGTAATATTTCTCATCAATGTTGCTGGCTTTTACGCCGTCAGTCAGATGGACAGAGCGGTTCTCCGGACGGAGAGAAAGGCCCATGGCCAGGCGGACACGTTCGCTTGCAACAGCTCTTTCGCGGTAGATACTTTCACGGTATTTCGCACGTTCTTCTACGATGTTGTAGGGAATGGATTCAATATCGTGGATCAGGGATTCGTCCGTGGATTCAAATCCGATCTTCGCAATTTCTGTAAAAATCTTTCTTCGGATCTGTTTAACTGGTGTGTCGAGATTTCGCATAGAGTTTCTCCTTTTCAAAATAAGATTAATAAAATGTTTTCCACGCACTTTTCTTTCATATTAAAGTAAATGAGAAATAAAATCAATAACAGGAATGTTTTTTACCGGGAACATAAAGTAAATTTGTTCCTTTATTATCATAACTGTTAAAAATTGAACATTTTTTGGAGAAAATAGACACAAAACCAGTAAGCCATTGTAAACTTTTCAATATATTCTGAAAAAACCGAAAAAAGCACTTGTGGAAAATGACGATATAAGTTATAATTAAAAGCACAAAAATAGTGCAAAATAATGGTTTGCATAAACGCGCGGCACTGACAAAGTGTTAGAGTATCAACCTGTAATGGGAGCAGGCTGATCAAGTGGAAAATCTATGAGAAACAAGGAGGGAACCGAATGTTAGACCAGACGTATTACAAGAAAACGGATGAGATCATCGAGCACTACGGTCGGAAAGCTGCATCACTGATTCCGATCATGCAGGATATCCAGGCTGAGTATCGTTATCTCCCGGGAGAGCTTCTTACTTATGTTGCGGAACAGATTGGTGTAAAAGAAGCGAAGGCGTACAGCGTAGCCACTTTCTATGAGAATTTTTCCTTTGAACCGAAAGGCAAGTACATTATTAAGGTATGTGATGGTACTGCCTGTCATGTACGTAAGTCCATGCCTGTTAAGGAAGCCATGCTGAAAGAGCTTGGACTGACCCATAAGAAACATACAACGGATGATATGCTTTTTACAGTTGAGACTGTTTCCTGTCTGGGTGCATGTGGACTGGCACCGACACTGACTGTAAATGATGAAGTTCACCCGAAAATGACTCCTGAGAAGGCTGTTGAGCTTTTAAATGAATTGAGAGGTGAGAGCGTATGAGTATAACCAGTATGGAAGATCTGAAAAACAAACAGGCTGAGGTTAAGAAGAATCTTGATGGCTATACCTGCCGTGTTCTCGTCTGTTCCGGTACCGGATGTATCGCTTCCGGTGCTCAGAAGATTTACGAAGAAATGTCAAGACTCTGTGAAGGTATCGAGGGTGTTGCGGTTGAGATGCAGAAGGATGTTCCTCATGTAGGTATCGTTAAGACCGGATGCCAGGGATTATGTGAACTTGGACCTCTTATGAGAATTGAGCCATATGATTATCAGTATGTTCATGTTCAGGTAGATGACTGCCGCGAGATCGTAGAGAAAACCGTGATCTGCGGACTGCCGGTTGACCGTCTGTTCTATCGTCATAATGATGAGGCCTGTCCACATCCAAGCGATATTCCGTTCCTGAACCAGCAGACAAGGATCGTTCTTGAGAACTGTGGTAAGATCGATGCAGAGTCTATTGATGAATATATTTCCGTAGGTGGATTTTCCGCTATGGCGAAGGCTTTCTTTGAGATGACCCCGCAGGGCGTTATTGATGAGATCACAAAATCCGGTCTCCGTGGCCGTGGTGGTGCAGGTTTCCCTGCTGGCAAGAAATGGTCACAGGTAGCACGCCAGCCGGAGAAAGTACGCTATGTAGTATGTAATGGTGATGAGGGTGACCCGGGAGCTTTCATGGATGGTTCCGTAATGGAAGGTGATCCGTATAAGATGATCGAGGGTATGGTGATCGCCGCTTATGCAGTAGGCGCAGAAGACGGTTACATTTATGTACGTGCCGAGTATCCTCTTTCTGTACAGAGACTTCGAATGGCCATTGAGCAGGCAGAGTCTTATGGCCTTCTTGGTGATAATATCCTTGGTTCCGGTATTAATTTTCACTTACATATCAACCGTGGTGCCGGAGCGTTCGTATGTGGTGAAGGTTCTGCCCTGACTGCATCCATCGAGGGTAACAGAGGCATGCCTCGAGTAAAACCTCCGAGAACTGTTGAGCAGGGTCTGTGGGGCAAACCTACGGTTCTTAATAACGTAGAGACTTATGCCAACGTACCGAAGATCATCCTTCAGGGTGCTGACTGGTTCCACACCATCGGTACAGAGGGAAGCCCTGGAACCAAGACCTTCTCACTTACCGGTTCCATTGAGAACACC
Organism: Blautia sp. MB18-30; assembly: GCF_023669475.1. Taxonomy (NCBI): domain Bacteria; kingdom Bacillati; phylum Bacillota; class Clostridia; order Lachnospirales; family Lachnospiraceae; genus Blautia; species Blautia sp. MB18-30. Next base: position 37,132 of record NZ_JAMOYY010000008.1, read on the forward strand.
GGTCTTATCGAGGTTCCAATGGGAACAAGCCTCCGTCATATCATTTATGATATCGGTGGTGGCCTTAAGAGTGGTGCTGCATTTAAGGGTGTACAGATCGGCGGTCCTTCCGGCGGATGTCTGATCGATGATCAGATCGATCATCCTCTTGATTTTGATTCTGTTAAAAAACTGGATGCCATCATGGGCTCCGGCGGACTTGTTGTTATGGATGAGAATACCTGTATGGTAGAGGTTGCACGTTTCTTCATGAGCTTTACACAGCGTGAGAGCTGCGGTAAATGTGTTCCTTGCCGTGAGGGTACCAAACGTATGCTTGAGATCCTGGAGAAGATCGTTGCAGGTAAAGGTGAGCTTTCCGATCTGGATGAGCTGGAAGAACTTGCAAACATGGTTCAGAGTATGGCTCTGTGCGGTCTTGGTAAGAGTGCGCCGCTTCCGGTCATCAGTACTCTGAAGCGTTTCCGTGACGAATATGTAGAGCATATCGTAGATAAGAAATGCCGCGCGAAGGTCTGCACGGCGCTCCGTCAATTCCATATCAATCCTGAGTTCTGTATCGGCTGTGGCAAGTGTGCGAAGAACTGTCCGGCAGGTGCGATTTCAGGAAAGATCAAGCATCCACATGTAATCAACAACGACGTATGTATCAAATGCGGTTCCTGTAAGGATAACTGTAACTTTGATGCGGTTTATGTGGAAGCATAGAAGGGAGGATATCTTATGGGTACAATGACAATTGACGGAAGAAAAGTAGAATTTACCGACGAAAAAAATGTCCTGACAGTCATCAGGAATGCCGGTATCAATATCCCCACACTGTGCTATCATTCAGAGGTTTCCACCTTTGGTGCCTGTCGTCTCTGTACAGTTGAGGATGACAGAGGCAAAACATTTGCCTCCTGTTCCGAGCAGCCGAGAGACGGAATGGTTATCTATACCAACTCCGGTCGTATTAAGAAATATCGTAAACTGATCGTGGAGCTGCTTCTTGCAGCACATTGCCGTGACTGTACAACCTGTGTAAAGAGCGGCGAATGTATCCTGCAGGAGCTGGCACATCGCCTTGGCGTGCGGGATATCCGTTTTGAAAATACAAGAGAACAGCACGAGATCGATGACAGTTCACCGTCCATCATCCGTGATCCGAACAAATGTATCCTCTGCGGCAACTGTGTACGTGCCTGCGAGGAACTTCAGGGAATCGGAGCTCTTGGATTCGCATTCCGTGGAACAGAGGCCATGGTTATGCCTGCATTCAATAAAAAGATTGCTGAGACACAGTGTGTAAACTGTGGTCAGTGCCGTGTTTACTGTCCGACAGGAGCCATCTCCATTCGTACACATATGGATGAGGTTTGGGATGCACTTGCGGACAAGGATACCCGTGTGGTTGCCCAGATCGCGCCGGCAGTCCGTGTAGCAGTTGGTGATCACTACGGCCTCACAAAGGGCAGGAGCGTTATGGGCAAGATCGTCAACGCACTCCACAGAATGGGCTTTGATGAAGTATACGATACCACATTCAGTGCCGATCTTACTATTATGGAAGAGACCAAGGAGTTCTTAAACAGAGTAGAGAAGGGTGAGAACCTTCCGCTTCTGACCTCCTGCTGTCCTGCATGGGTGAAGTTCATCACAGATCAGTATAAGGAATATGTTCCGAACATTTCTACCTGCCGTTCCCCACAGGGAATGATGTCTGCGGTTATCAAGGAATACTTCCGTGATCCGGAGCATGCAGCAGGCAAGAAGACCGTTATGGTTTCCATTATGCCATGTACAGCCAAGAAGGCAGAGGCAATCCGCCCCAACAGCTTTACCGATGGCGAGCAGGATACCGATATCGTTATCACAACCACAGAGCTTCTCCGCATGATCGATAACTTTGGTCTTGATTTTGCAACACTGGATCCGGAAGCATGCGATATGCCGTTTGGATTTGGTTCCGGCGGTGGCGTTATCTTCGGTGTTACCGGTGGTGTTACCGAGGCAGTTCTTCGAAGACTGAGCCCGGATCACAGCAAGGAAGCCATGCATGAGATTGCAGAGTGCGGTGTTCGTGGTGAAGAGGGAATCAAGGAATTTACCGTACCGTACAAGGGAATGGATATCAATGTATGCGTAGCCAGTGGCCTTGCAAATGCAAGAACCGTTATGGAACGTGTAAAGAACGGCGAGGCAAACTATCATCTGATCGAGGTTATGGCATGCCGCCGTGGATGTATCATGGGTGGTGGTCAGCCGACCAGATCCGGTGACAGGACCAAGGCAGCCAGAGCAAGAGGTCTGTACAATGCAGACAATACCATGATCATCAAGAAATCCGATGAGAACCCGCTGGTTCTGGAGCTTTATGAGGGACTTCTCAAGGGCAAGGAGCATCATCTGCTTCATAATGAGTTCTATATCAAAGACTGATGTGAGGAATACAAAGGGCTGCTGTTCCTGATGAACAGCAGCATATAAGAAGCCTTCCGGGCATATACTGTGATATGCGGGAATTATCTTTTGCAGATGGTTTCCGGAGCTTACAGGCCAGTATATGCAGGGAGGCTTTTTTATATGGAAAACTTTCAGGTTTACCGTGATATCCAGGCGCGGACGGGCGGGGATATCTACATAGGGGTTGTGGGACCGGTCCGTACAGGAAAATCCACATTCATCCGGAGATTTATGGAGCTGATAGCACTGCCATCGATCAGCGAGGGAAAAAGAGCAGAACTTCAGGATGAACTGCCATTAAGCGGTGCCGGAAAAATGATCACCACCGTAGAACCCAAATTTATTCCAAAAGAAGCAGTGGAAGTATCCATAGGGGAAAACCAGAAAATCCGGGTAAAACTCATTGACTGTGTAGGCTTTCTGGTAAAGGATGCATCCGGAAATGTGGAAGAAGGCAGGGAGCGGATGGTCAAAACTCCCTGGCAGGAAAAAGCAATCCCGTTCCATGATGCAGCCCGCATTGGAACGGAAAAAGTGATCAGCCAGCATTCCACCATTGGGATTGTAGTCACAACAGACGGAAGTTTTGGGGAGATTCCCAGAGAAAATTTTATTCCGGCAGAGGAACAGACCATAAAAGAACTGAAAGTCCAGGGAAAACCCTTTCTGATCCTGGTAAACTCCCAGACTCCCTACAGTGAGGAAACCGGAAAAACTGTAAAACATCTGGAAGAGAAATTTGGAGTATCCGTTCTGGCAGTCAACTGTGAACAGCTTCGAAAAGAGGATGTGACCAGAATCCTGGAGAAGATCCTTTATGAATTCCCGGTCAGTGAGATAGAGCTTTTTGTTCCCAGATGGGTGGAGATGCTTTCTCCGGAACATGAGGTAAAGGCGGCTCTGTTAAATGAGATTCGGGAAAAGATGACCAGACTTACTCATGTGCGTGATGTAAGCAGAGAATCAGTATATCTGGAAAGTCCATATGTGGAAGATACATTGCTTGAGCAGGTCAGTCTTTCCGATGGAAAAGTCCGTATCCGGATCGCAGTAAAAGACATTTATTATTATCAGATGCTCAGTGAAATGAGCGGGATATCCATGGAAAGCGAATATGAACTGATCCAGACCATAAAAGAGCTTGCCTGTATGAAGGAACAATTTGTAAAAGTCCAGGCTGCCCTGGAAGCGGTAAAAGGAACAGGGTATGGGGTTGTGGTGCCTGAGCTTTCCGAGATCACTATTGAGGAACCTGAGGTGATCCGTCAGGGAAATAAATTCGGAGTAAAGATCCGGTCAAAAAGTCCGTCCATTCATATGATCCGGGCGGGAATCGAAACGGAGATCGCTCCGATCGTTGGTACAGAACAGCAGGCGGAGGACCTGATAAAGTATATCAGAGAAAGCCCGGAGCGAGGGGAAAGTATCTGGGAGACCAATATTTTCGGAAAATCCATCCAGCAGCTGGTGGAAGACGGAATCCGGAACAAGCTGGCCATGATCAGCGAAGAAAGTCAGGTGAAGCTTCAGGATACTATGAAGAAGATCGTAAATGACAGCAAAGGCGGACTGGTGTGTATCATCATATGAATGGAGAATAGAATTGCAAAGCAAAAAGGACGTTCTTCAGCAGACGTCCTTTTTTTGATGTTGTTTTTTCCATTCTGCGATAAACTGAAGCTGTTCCTGGTCAGATAGTTCCTGGGAAGCGGCGTCATTTCCTGCAGCGGCACAGCAGAAAAGAACAAAGATCTGGAGTCCGAAGAATACAAGAAAAAAGAGAAGCATAGAAAAACCTCCTTTATTTTTCAGATATGTTAAGTATTGGAGGAGATAATGTATTTTATACATTATATTGCAAGAAAATCAGAGCAATGCTATAATTATCACCGGGTATGAAGATTTTTAAAACAGGAGGAAAAGAAACCATGAAAAAGAGAAGATTCGCACAGCTTGTTCTTATGATCACAATGCTGTTTTGCCTGACATTTGGCACAGTGTGTGCGCAGGCGGCAACAACAGCAACCACAACAACCGCAAAAGCAGCTGTTAAAAATGGCTGGAAAAAAGAGGGCGGTCAGTATTATTACTACATCAAAGGTAAAAAAGTTACTAACAAATTAAAAAAGATCAATGGTGCGATATATTATTTAGGCTCGAATGGTGCAAGAAAGACCGGATGGTATACAGTAAAATCCGGAAATACCTACAAAACTATGCAGTTTGCTTCCAACGGAAAATACACTGGGAAATCCAAAAAAGCAAATGCAGAACTGATCAAGATGACAGATTCAGTGCTTCGCAGCCAGAAGATTTCTGCAAGTCTGACTACAACTGCGCAGAAAAAAACGGCTCTTCAGAAATTGTTTAACTGTTCCAAAAAATACGGATATATGAGAATGAAGGGCTTTGACGGAAAACCTTTGCAGTTTACAAAAGGTAAAAGCCAGATGTTTGCATATCTGACCATGGGAATGAAAAAAGGAAACTGCTACGGTGTTGCATCAGCCTTTGCAGTACAGGCTAAACGTGCAACAGGACTTCCGGTCCGTGTATGCTGGGGAAAAAGTAATGTATTTAATAAAAATAAATGGCAGCCACATGGATGGACAGAGATCAAGATTGGAAATACCTGGTATACATTTGATGCAAATGCAGCAGGAAACAAATCCAGAAAAGATGTTAAATATTATATGCAGAAATCTTCATCCATGAAAAAATACTATAAAACTGAAGGAAGAGAAGATATCGTTCTCTAAAGAACAGGAGCAGATTATGAAAAAGTGGACAAAGAAGATCCTGGCAGCAGTACTTTGTCTGATGATGCTCCAGATGCCGGCAGCTGAACCACTTATTGCGGTTCAGACTGTACAGGCAGCATCTACAGCCAAGGCAGCCAAGGTAAAAAACGGTCTCAAAAAAGAGGGCGGACAATACTACTATTATGTGAAGGGAAAAAAAGTAAAGAATACATGGAAAACCGTGACTGTCGCTAATAAGACTACCGGCAAAAAAATGACATACAGATACTATTTTTCCAACACCGGAAAGGCTTATAAAGGTGGAACATTCTTCGGGGAGAACTATCTCCTTGTAAAAAAGATCGGCGGGAAATACTATGGATTTAACCGGTATGCACAGATGGTAAAAGGCGTTTATTATTCCGCATATGGACAGTCCAGAGCCGGATTTTATGCTTTTAATACAAAAACCGGTGTATACGATGCCAGAACATCTTCAAGATTAAGGAAAGCATTTGTAAGAGAAAAGAGTTCTGCAGCACTGCGGAAAGCCCTTGGCAGACCTCTTCGTACCAGAAAGACAGATGGCTGTTATGGTGACGGACAGGAATATCTGTTGGAATACACAAGATTCTGGGTCAATACATACAAAGACAAAAAAGGGAAGGAAATCGTACTGGACGTGATCAGCAAATAAGATTCGCCAGACCGATAAATAAATATAATTATGGTTTTCAGTTCAATGGTATTTCTGTGTGTATTTCTTCCGGCTGCTTTTTGTCTGCATCTCCTTTTACCTGGGATGCGGGCCAAAAATTTTTTGCTTGTAGTGGCAAGTCTGGTCTTTTATGCATACGGAGAACCGATTTATGTAATATTACTGGTTGCTTCATCGGCGGGCAACTATATTTTAGCGCGCCTGACAGGGGAATGTCCGAAGATCCGTAAGCTCACAATGACATTGGCTGTGGTGATAAATCTCGGTCTTCTTGTGATCTTTAAATATTCCGGATTTCTGGTGGATACATTTAATTCTGTTACCGGTGCCGGAATTCCGGTTCCGCAGGTCCGGATGCCGATCGGAATATCGTTTTTTACTTTTCAGGCACTTTCCTACGTGATCGATGTTTATCGGGGAGATGCTTCGGTTCAGAAGAATTTCGGAAAGGTGCTTCTGTATATCTCATTTTTCCCACAGCTGATCGCGGGACCTATCGTCAAGTATCATGATGTGGAGGCGGAGATCAATAATCGTAAGCAGACGCCGGAGGAAATCGGAAAAGGAATCCGGCGTTTCATTGCAGGTTTGAGCAAAAAGGTTCTTATCGCCAATACAATGGGACTTGTGGCGGATAATCTCTTTGGTGCGGCAGCAACCGGAATCACCGGTCCGGGTGCTTGGCTGGGCGCAGTTTCCTATATGCTGCAGATCTATTTTGATTTCAGCGGCTACAGTGATATGGCGCTGGGACTCGGAATGATGTTTGGATTTCATTTCCATGAGAATTTTGATTATCCTTATATTTCTGCCAGTATCCGTGAATTCTGGAGAAGATGGCATATGTCTCTTTCAGGATGGTTTAAGGAATATCTGTATATTCCGTTAGGGGGAAACCGCAGAGGGAAATTCCGTACAGTGGTCAATAAAATGATCGTTTTTGTGTGTACAGGTATCTGGCATGGTGCCTCCTTTAATTTTCTGTTCTGGGGAATTTATCATGGCTTTTTCCTGATGCTGGAAGAGTATATCCCATTTATCGGGAAAAAGGGCGGAAAACTCAAGAGCTTTTTTCAGCATGTCTATGCACTTCTGGTAGTTTGTGTTGGCTTTGTGTTTTTCCGTGCGGACACTATGAAGCAGGGATGCTTCTGGATCAGAGAAATGTTTACGGATTTTGGATGGAAGGCTTCCGCAATGAGCCTTACACTGCAGCAGCTGACACCGGTATATCTTGTAACGCTGGCAGCGGCACTGGTCGCAGCAGTTCCGGTAAACAGCATGCTGAAAAAGTATAAATGGTATGAAGGCTTTACCTATGTATTAAGTCTGGCTGGTTTTGCGCTTTGTGTATTGAGCCTTGCCGGCGGAACCTATAATCCGTTCATCTATTTTCGATTTTAAGAGGAGGCAGAAAACATGAAAAAATTGCAGGTGCTTTATATTACTGCATTTTTTGCAGCTTGTCTTGTGCCATCTCTGGGGATGGCGGTGACAAAGCAGGAAGCATCGTCTGAAAACCGAAGACTGGCTGAGTTTCCTGAACTGAAAAAAGAAAACGAGATCAATACCCGTTGGCTGCCGGAAGCAGGCGAATATTTTCAGGAACATTTTGCGTTTCGAAATGAGCTGGTAACGGCAAATTCTCTTCTGAACGGGAAGATTTTCGGAGTATCTACTGCAGATGGTGTGATCCAGGGAACCGATAACTGGCTTTATTATAAGGATTCGCTGGAGGATTATCTTGGAGAGGAGCTTCTTTCCGAGAGAAGCCTTTTTAATATTGCACATACACTGGCCATGATGCAGGAGACATTGAATGAAAAAGGCGTGCAGTTTCTTTTTACTGTGGCACCTAATAAAAACTCACTCTATGGAGAGAACATGCCGTACTATGACAGCCTGAAGGTATCATCGGACAAAAACCTTGTTAATCTTCAGAAATATCTCAGACAGGAACAGGTTTCTTACGGAGATCTGTATGAGACTCTTTCAGAAGAGAAAGAAGTTCTTTATCACAAAAGAGATTCACACTGGAACAACAAGGGTGCTGCAGTTGCGGCGGAAACATTGCTGTCTTCTCTGAAAAAGGAGCATGTTTCCTATAAGAAGGAACCCTATACTATAAAAACAGATTTCACAGGAGATCTGGATGAGATGCTGTATCCTCTTGCAACGACACCGGAAGAGGAAGTTTATTATGACAGACAGACAACATTTGCCTATGTGGGAGAAGTGGGAAGTAATTTTGATCCGAAGATCACAACGGTAAATCCTGTGAAGGAAGGAAGTCTGGTCATGTTCCGTGATTCTTTTGGTAATGCACTGCTTCCGTTTATGGCAGATGCTTATTCCAGTGCGTATTTTTCCAGAGGAGTACCTTACCAGATGAGTGAAGTGGATGAGAAGAATGCAGATACTGTGATCGTGGAACGGGCAGAGCGTTTTCTCCCGGAAATGGCACAGTCACCGCCGATCATGGAAGGACCGGAGTGTCAGGTGAATGTTACGGAAGAAGATACGGTTCCTGCCGGTGCCGGAGCAGTTCAGTGCGAGATCCAGGGAAATCTGGAAAAGATCACAGGTTGTATTGAAGAAAAATATCTGGATACAGACAGCAGGATTTATATAAGATTGAACCATGATAAGATTTATGAAGCATTTCCGATGGATGTTTCCACAGAAGATGGAAAAACGGACAGCAGCGGTTTTTGCTTATATCTGGACCGTTCACTTCTTGCAGCAGACGGAAATCAGATCGAAATTCTTACAGGCAACAAAGATTCAGCCCGTATAATAGGCGGACTGACACTATAAAGGAGGATATAAGAAATGAGAAAAAAAACAGTACAGGTGCTTTTAGGGGCAGCATTGATCGCAGCGATGTGTCTGGGGGCACCGACAGCTGCTTTTGCAGACGAGACAACGACAAAGGAGGAAACCGCAGAGAAAACTGGCGATAAAGATTCCGCAGAAGAAAAAGAGACCGCAGAGGATTTTCAGATCGGAGAGCTTACAGTAAAAAATCAGAGCGGACTTGAGGTGAAATCCGCAGAGCTTCAGGATGCAAAAGAGGATGACAGCAAAAAGAAAGACTCCAAGGATGCGGCAGGTCAGGATCTAGTGATCACCATGAAAGATGGTACAGAGCATACCTTCCGGAATGTGACACCGGATGACTGGAAAGAACCTGTTTTTTATAATGAGTATGAGATCCTTTATATTTCCTACACGGATGAAAAAGGAAAATCTCAGGAAGCGCTGGAAGATGCGAAGGAGACTGAGCTGGAAGAAGCTGCCACTACCTATGCAAAATCCAATGTAAATATCCGTGAAAAAGCGGATACAAAATCAAAATCCCTGAAAGTAACATCTCTTGGAACCGAGTTCAAGGTAACCGGTGTATGCCCTGGATGGCTGAAGGTTGAAGGAGATGGTGTTAAGGGATATGCGGCACATACATACTTCACTTCCAATAAAGATGAGATCGACAAGCTGGTAGCAGAGCAGAAAGCAGCTGAAGAGAAAAAAGTGGCAGAGGCAAAAGCGGCATCAGAGGCACAGGCAGCAGCAGACGCGCAGGCAGCGGCAGACGCGCAGGCAGCAGCGGACGCACAGGCAGCGGCAGACGCACAAGCAGCGGCAGACGCACAGGCAGCGGCAGAGGCACAGGCAGCATCAGAGGCACAGGCAGCAGCAGAGGCAGCAGCATCAGAACCTACCGAAGTTAGCCGTCAGGCCTATGATGACTGTGACGGAAGTGGTCATGGCTACTATGAGATCACCTATTCTGACGGAAGTGTGAGATACGAAGAGTATTGATTAGAATGAACGATAAGGAAAGATACGTATGAAAAGATTAAAATTGTTTTTTATGGCGATGGTCATGCTTTTTGCGGTGCAGATCTGCACGGTTTCCGTAACCTGTGAGACGCAGGCAGCAACTACTACGGCAACTGTAAAGAAGAAAACCGGTCTCTACAGAGAAAAAGGAAAATATTACTACTACACCAAGGGCAGAAAGATCAGAAACCAATGGAAGACCGTAAAGGGAAAACGGTATTATTTCGGGCCTAAATATTATGCGTTAACTTACCATAACAAGATCGGTTCCAGGATCTATGTGTTTGATACTGCAGGACGCCTTTTGAACGGAAAGACGTCACGTATCGTAAATGTAGGAAAATATTCCTATTACGTAAATAAATATGGAAATCCTTCAAAGGGTTGGCTGTGCCTTCCGGATAGAAATCTTTACTATGCGGATTCCTGGGGACGTTTTTACAAAAACCGTACTCTGGAGGGAATCCGGTTTAACGGAAAGGGGCAGGCTGTAAAAAATGATATGCGCAGTCTGAAGCTGCATTGTATAGGCGTGGTCCAAAATATTACAAGAAGTGGAATGTCCAAAAGCCAGAAGCTACAGGCGTGCTGGAGTTATGTGATAAATAATACCTATTATTCATCGGCCTATTATCCGAATTTAAATCAGAATGACTGGTGGAGAATGACTGCGTGGAGAACGCTTGCTACAGGAAAGGGAAACTGTTATGGCTATGCCTGTGCATTTGCCGCACTGGCAAGAGAGATCGGATATGATCCATATGTGGTATGCGGTCGTGTTCCGGGAACCAGAGATGGAGCCGGGGATGGCTTTACAAGACATAGCTGGGTGATCATAAACGGACTTCATTATGACCCGGAAGGACAGGCTAAGGGCTGGCATACCGGTGTTTATGGAAGCTACAGCTACGGAATGGATAATCAGATCCAGAAAACAGTTAATTTCCGTACAGGAAGAGGAAACTAAATAAAATATACAGCAAAGATCCCGGGGATTCAGATGTAAGATCCCGGGGTCTTTTTATATAAAACGAGTAGCGGGAAAGATGTCCGCAGAATAAGCTAAAGAAAGGTCAGCTGTCCGACGGGAGAGCTTTGGAAAGGTATAAAAGGATGTATACAGGAAAAGGGATAGGCGTGGCGGTTCTGGACACCGGTATTTTTCCTCATATAGATTTTGGCAGCCGTATTTCCGTGTTTCGTGATTTTACAGGAGTCAGACGCAGCCCATATGATGATAACGGACATGGGACTCATGTCAGCGGGATCCTTGCAGGGGACGGAACTGCATCAGGTGGAAAATATAAAGGGGCTGCACCTGGCTGCAGTATCGCTGCTCTGAAGGTTCTGGATCGTTTCGGGAACGGAAGCAGGGAGGATGTGATGCGGGCATTTCGGTGGATCATGGAGTTTGGAAGCATTTATCATATCCGTATCGTTAATATTTCAGTGGGAACAACATCCCGGGATCATAAGGAACAGACAGATCTTCTTGAAGGAGTGGAAAAACTTTGGGATCTGGGATTTGTGGTGGTAGCTGCAGCAGGAAATCAGGGACCGGGGGCCGGCACGGTAACAGCACCGGGAAGCAGCCGGAAGATCATTACCGTAGGCTCCAGTGATATGCTGAATGGCAGAAAGGCAGTTTCCGGAAGAGGCCCTACTTTTGACTGTGTGTGCAAACCGGATCTGGTAGCGCCGGGAAGCCAGGTCATTGCCTGTGCACCGGGACTGCCGTACTCATATGGGCTCAAAAGCGGAACCTCCATGTCGACGCCTCTGGTGTCAGGAGGGATCGCCTGCCTTCTGGAAAAAGATCCCCGGCTTTCTAATGTAGAGGTAAAGATGTTGTTAAGAGAAAATGCAGAAGATATGGGACTTCCCAGAAATCAGCAGGGATGGGGAAAATTTAACTGTGAAAAACTGTTGGCAGGCTGAATTATTATACAATTCTTATAAACATAGTGTGGTAAAGCACAAAAGCGTTGACGGAACCGGAAAATATGAGTACAATGTACAGTAAAAGTGCTGAAGAAAGATTCTAAAGGAAAGAGCACCTGGAATCCGAACAGGAGAATAAACCTCAAAAGGAGAAAATAATATGGAAAAAATCAAAATGCAGACACCTTTAGTTGAGATGGACGGAGACGAGATGACACGTATCCTGTGGCAGATCATCAAGGATGAACTTCTCACACCGTATCTGGAACTGAATACAGAATATTATGATCTTGGTCTTGAGCACAGAAATGAGACAGATGATCAGGTTACCATTGATGCAGCAGAAGCAACCAAGAAATACGGAGTAGCCGTAAAATGTGCCACGATCACGCCAAACGCAGCCAGAATGGAAGAGTATGACCTGAAAAAAATGTACAAGAGTCCAAACGGAACGATCCGTGCTATTCTTGATGGAACTGTATTCCGTGCGCCGATCGTTGTAAAGGGAATCGAGCCATGTGTAAAGAATTGGGTGAAACCGATCACACTTGCACGTCATGCATATGGAGATATCTATAAGAATACAGAATTTTATATTGACAAGCCGGGAGATGCATATCTTGTATTTGAGGGCGAAGACGGAGAAGAGCGTAAGGAGCTGATCCAGCATTTTGATGGAGCAGGTGTTCTCCGTGGCATGCATAATCTTGATGATTCCGTAAAGAGCTTTGCGAGAAGCTGCTTTAATTATGCACTGGACACAAAGCAGGATGTATGGTTCGGAAGCAAGGATACCATTTCCAAAACATACGATGGAAGATTTAAAGAGATTTTCCAGCAGATCTTTGATGCAGAGTTTAAGGATAAATTTGAGGAAGCCGGCCTGACCTATTTTTACAGTCTGATTGATGATATCGTAGCCCGTGTTATGAAGGCAGATGGCGGTTTTATCTGGGCATGCAAGAACTATGACGGAGATGTTATGAGCGACATGGTATCTTCCGCATTTGGCTCTCTTGCCATGATGACCTCTGTACTGGTATCCCCGAAGGGATATTTTGAGTATGAGGCTGCCCACGGAACAGTTCAGAGACACTATTATCGTCATCTTGAGGGAAAAGAAACATCCACAAACTCCGTTGCAACGATCTTTGCATGGACAGGAGCTCTCCGCAAGAGAGGCGAGCTGGACGGAAATGAAGCACTTGCTGATTTTGCAGGAAAACTGGAAAAAGCAACACTGGATACCATTGAAAGCGGAAAGATGACCAAGGATCTTGCACTGATCACTTCCCTGAAAGAGGTACAGGTATTGAACAGCAAAGAGTTTATCCTTGCTGTAAAGACAAAACTGGATGAACTGATGGCATAAATAACAGGAATTTCAGAATTTCAAGTAATTTCATAAAAAATAAAAAACTGCACCGGAAGATCCAGGGATGGATCACGGTGCAGTTTTTTTATGAGGGATATATATGGATCATCTGATCTCTGTCAGATCGAAGCGTTCATGGCCTGCTGTACATGTTCCACAAGGATCTGCCGGACCTGGGGATATTCGCCAAGTCCCTTCAGTACAGGGGTGACTTCATATCCTTCGGAAGAAAGACGGTTCATCCAGGAGTCCGGATCTGCACCGGCCAGATCGTTCTGTGCATGGTCGCCGGCTACGATCATGAAAGGCGCCAGCACGATCTTTTTCGGATGAAAGCTGTCGGCAGCCCGGAGAAGGGAGTCCAGGGCCGGATAGGCTTCTACAGTTCCAAGAAAAATATTTTTATGTCCGGTATCTTTAAAACGGTAATCCAAAGCAGCGTAAACCGTGTTTGCGTAGTGTTCTGTTCCATGTCCCATCAGTACAAGTGCAGTGTCCGGATCCATGTCCCGGAATTCATCTGCAACTACCCGGACGATCGCCTGGTTATCTTCTTCTGTTGTGAGAAGAGGATTTCCGAAAACAATACTGGAAAAACGGTCACGAAAAGAAAGCGCATCGGCTTTCATCTGATCATTTTCGATACCGTTGATCACATGAGTCGGCTGTACGATCACATCGGTGATACCATCCAGAAGCATCTGTTCCAGAGCTTCCTTTACCGTGTGGATCGTAAGACCGTCCCGCTTTTTTAGTTTGGCAATGATCATTTTGCTTGTCCATGCACGGTAGGTGGGACAGGCCGGGAATGCATCGGCAATATCGTGCTCGATGGCCTCGATGGTAAGCTTACGGGTGTTTTCATAGCTTGTGCCGAAACTTACTACTAGGATCGCTTTTTTTGAAGCTGAGTTCATACGGGGATTTCCTCCATCCTGATAATTATGGTGATTATGATAAATTCTTTATATTTCTCCGCTGGAATATAAAGATGATCCGCAATTTCTACCATAAGATATTATAAAAGGGAGGGCTGACATTGTCAATCGTAGTTGACTTTCCTTACGGAAATGTTTATCATTATAAAAGATTGTGGAAACAAAGGAGAAACGTAGGACATGAGTATATTCATGATTGGAATCGATCATAATATGGCACCTGTAGATGTCAGAGCGCAGTTTGCTTTTACCCGTAAAAATACCGGAGAGGCGCTGCGCAGGCTGAAAGAAGAAGCTGGGATCTGCGGGTGTATTATTCTGTCGACCTGTAACCGGCTGGAACTGTGGGTAAGTACTGCAGATGAGGAGAAGCCGGACCTGTATCAGTGGCTCTGCTCGTTGAAAGGTGTGCAGGGAGAACAATACCAGAAGTATTTTACCAGCAGAGAAAACGAAGAGGCGGTGGAACACCTTTTTTATCTTACCAGCGGACTGAAATCCCAGATCCTGGGGGAAGATCAGATCCTGACCCAGGTAAAAGAGGCGTTGAGTATGTCAAGGGATGAGTTTACCACAGACAGTGTTCTGGAGGTGCTTTTCCGTATGGCGGTAACTGCAGGCAAGAAGATCAAAACGGAAGTGCCGTTTTCTCATGGAAATCCTTCTGTGATCCATCAGGCCATCCGTTTTCTGGAAGAGGGCGGTTATCATGTTCGCAATAAAGTCTGTATGGTGATCGGAAACGGTGAGATGGGGAAGATGGCTGCCCAGACACTGCGTGAAGCAGGAGCGGATGTGACGGTTACGATCCGTCAGTACAGAAGTGGTGTTGTGAGCATTCCTGTTGGATGCAGCAGGATCAATTATGGTGAGAGAATGGATTATCTGCCGGAGTGTGACCTGGTGGTCAGCGCAACAGCAAGCCCCAATTATACACTGACGGAAGAACTGTTTGAGGATGTACGTGTGGAACGACCTATGATCCTTATCGATCTGGCAGTTCCAAGAGATATTGATCCGGAGATCCGAAAAAAAGATAACATCACACTTTATGATATGGACAGCTTCCGAACCGGCGAGACACCGAAGGAACTTGCAGATAACCTGGAAGCAGCAGGATCCATTGTGAAGGCCCAGATGAACGAATTTTTCCAGTGGCTGGAAGGTCGTGATATCATCCCGCGCATCCAGGAGATCAAAGCGGATGCTGTGGAAGATCTGAATCTGAGGATCGAAAAAATCTTCCGGAAAACTCCTATGGAGGATTCAGACAGAGAAAACCTGAAAAAAGCAGTGGATACTGCAGCCGGAAAGGTTGTGAACAAGCTGATCTTCGGGCTTCGGGACAGTCTGAACCAGGATGCTTTTCTGGAATGTGTGGAAGGACTGGAGAAACTTTATGAAGAATAAACCTTATTTCCCCATGTTTATAGACCTGTCCGATAAAAATATCGTTGTGGCAGGTGGTGGTAATATTGCTACCAGAAGAATAAAAACTCTTCTGAAATTTACAAGAAATATCACGGTAGTGGCTACAAAAGTGACCCAGGAGCTTATGGATATCGGGAAAGCAGGAACCGTGACTCTGTATATCCGTCCCGTGAAACGTTCTGATTTTGCCAATGCATATATGGTGATCGCAGCCACCAATGACTGGAAACTGAATGATGAGATCCACCGTGTCTGTAAGGAGGAGGGCATTTATGTTAATGTAGCCTCCGACCGGGAAGCCTGTGATTTTTATTTTCCGGGCGTATATATGCGGGATGAAATGGTAGTTGGAGTTACAGCCAGCGGACTGGATCACAAAAAAGCAAAGCGTGTAAGGGAAGAGATTCAGAATGCGCTGGAAAAAGTATTGGGAGAGCAGGATGAAGATGAAGAGAGATAAGATCGTGATCGGCAGCAGAGAGAGTAAGCTTGCAGTGCTGCAGAGCGAAATGGTCCGTGACTACATAAAAGGAAAAAATCCGGATCTGGAAGTGGAAATCCTCACTATGAAAACTACCGGGGATATCATTCTGGACCGTACACTGGATAAGGTTGGCGGAAAAGGGCTTTTTGTAAAGGAGCTGGATAAAGCACTGATAGATGGAAGAAGTATTCTTTCTGTACACAGCCTGAAAGATATGCCTATGGAGGTTCCGGAGGAGCTGCCGCTTCTGGCTTTTTCCAAAAGAGAAGATCCGAGAGACGTACTGGTTCTTCCTGAGGGAGCTTCTGAACTTGATAAAAGCAAGCCCCTTGGATGCTCCAGCTTAAGGAGAACCTTACAGCTTAAAAAACTGTATCCGGATATGGATGTCAGAAGTATCCGCGGAAATCTTCAGACAAGACTCCGGAAGCTGGATGAAGGACAGTACAGTGCATTGATCCTGGCTGCTGCCGGCCTTAAGAGACTCGGACTGGGATCCAGGATCAACCGGTATTTTACAGCAGATGAGATCATTCCGGCTGCTGGTCAGGGAATCCTTGCTGTACAGGGAAGAAAAGGGGAAACTTATGATTTCCTGGAGGGCTACTGTGATAAGGATGCCTGGACCGCGGGAAGTGCGGAGCGTGCTTTTGTAAAGCTCCTGGATGGAGGATGCTCTTCTCCGGTGGCTGCCCATGCGGAAATTCTCGGGGATGAGATCTATCTCAGAGGGCTTTATTATAATGAAAAAGACGGTTCCTATGTAACAGGAACACTGCGTGGCAATAAGGCAGATGCGGAAAGCTTAGGCAGGGAACTGGCAGAAACTCTTCGGAAAAAAGGAGAAAACAGATGAAAACAGGAAAAGTATGGCTGGTAGGAGCGGGTCCTGGCGATATCGGCCTTTTTACATTAAAAGGCCTCAAAGTGCTGGAACAGGCAGATGTGGTCGTCTATGACAGTCTGGTAGGTCAGGGAGTTCTGTCAAGAATCCCGGAAAATGCCAGGCTGATCAATGTAGGCAAACGTGCCAGTCACCATATCATGCGTCAGGAAAATATCAATCAGGTACTTCTTGAGGAGGCACAGCGGGGTCTTCGTGTGGTGCGCCTGAAAGGCGGAGATCCATTCCTCTTTGGAAGAGGAGGAGAGGAGCTGGAGCTTCTTCGGGAGAATGGGATCCCTTATGAGGTTGTTCCGGGTGTTACTTCCTCCATTGCAGTACCGGCATATAACGGGGTTCCGGTAACACACAGGGATTTCTGTTCTTCAGTCCACATCATTACAGGACACAAGAAAGCCGGAGAAGAATATGATATAGACTTCCGGGCACTTGTTGATACAAAGGGAACGCTTGTATTTCTGATGGGCGTGTCCGCACTTCCGGATATCTGCGAGGGTCTGATAGGTGCAGGAATGGAAAAGGACATGCCTGCGGCGATCCTGCAGAAGGGAACTACAGCAGGTCAGAAACGGATCGTAGCAACAGTTTCTACCCTGGAAGAAGAGGTGAAACGCCAGGGGATCGAGACACCGGCGATCATTGTGGTGGGTAAGGTATGTACACTGGCAGAGAAGTTTGGCTGGTATGAAGAACTGCCGCTTTCAGGATGGAAGGTCCTTGTCACAAGACCGAAGGAGCTTGTTTCCAGAACTGCGGACATGCTTCGTGAAAAAGGCGCGGAGGTTCTGGAGCTTCCGGCGATCCGTACTGTCCCCATGGAAGACCAGAGCCGTCTCTATAAAGCGCTGGATCACCTGGAGGAATATCAGTGGCTTGTATTTACCAGCCCTACAGGTGTAAGGGTATTTTTTGAAGAACTGATCCGCCATGGAAAAGATATCCGTGCCATGGGAAATGCCCGTCTGGCCGTGATCGGGGAAGGAACAAAAAAGGCCCTGAAGGAAAGAGGTCTGCTGGCAGATTTTGTGCCGTCGGTATATGACGGGGATACTCTTGGAAAGGAACTTTCAGAGCTTCTTTCCGGTGGAGAAAAGATACTTATCCCGCGGGCAGAAAAGGGTAATGAAAAGCTCACCGCATTTCTTGCACAGGCAGGCGCTGTGGTCGAGGATGTTCCGACTTATCAGACTCTTTACGAAAAGAGCCAGCTCATCGATGAGAAGAAGGAATTTGAAACAGGACAGATCAGCTGTGCGGTGTTTACAAGTGCCTCCACTGTGAAGGGATTTGTAGAGGGAACAAAAGGACTGGATTATTCAAAGGTTAAGGCGGCCTGCATCGGCAGACAGACGAAGGCGGCTGCTGAGAGCTTTGGAATGAAAGCATATATGTCAGAAAAAGCCACCATTGACAGTCTTGTCAAGCTGGTGGAGGATATGAAAAGGAGCGAATGATCATGGAACTGACAAAAAGACCAAGAAGATTAAGAGGTAGCGAAAACCTTCGTAAGATGGTACGTGAGACAAGAATGGATAAATCTTCTCTTATGTATCCTATGTTCGTAATGGAAGGAGAAAATAAGGAAGAAGAAATTCCGTCCATGACCGGGCAGTACCGTTACAGCCTGGACCGTCTTCCGTATAAACTGGAACAGCTTTCCAAAGCCGGTGTAGGCAGTGTGATGTTTTTTGGTATTCCTGACCATAAGGATGAAGTGGGCAGCGGTGCCTATGATCCGGAGGGGATCGTTCAGAGAGCTCTTCGCATTGCAAAAGAGAAATTTCCGGAGCTTTATTATGTAACAGATGTATGTATGTGTGAGTACACTTCCCATGGCCATTGCGGCGTTCTCTGCGGTCATGATGTGGACAATGACAAGACGCTGGAGCTTCTTGCAAAAACAGCACTTTCCCACGTGGAGGCAGGTGCAGATATGGTTGCTCCGTCTGATATGATGGATGGTCGTGTTGCAGCGATCCGTCAGTGTCTGGACAAGGCCGGACATTATACAACACCGATCATGTCCTATGCAGTAAAATATGCTTCTGCATTTTATGGCCCGTTCCGTGAGGCAGCAGATTCTGCTCCGTCTTTTGGGGACAGAAAAAGCTACCAGATGGATCCTCACAACAGCAGAGAAGGGCTGAAAGAGGCACTTGCAGATGTGGAAGAGGGTGCAGATATCATCATGGTAAAACCGGCTCTTGCATACCAGGACATGATCTGGCAGGTAAAGGAGATCACAAACGTTCCGGTTGCCGCATACAGTGTCAGTGGTGAGTATGCAATGGTAAAAGCAGCAGCTGCAAACGGCTGGATCGACGAAGAAAGGATCGTGGGTGAGATGGCTACAGGAGCATTCCGTTCCGGTGCGCAGATCTATCTTACCTATTATGCGGAGCTTCTGGCAAGACTTATGGATGAAGGGAGGATCGGCTGATGACAAGATCAGAACAGTTATTTGAGCGTGCGGTAAAAAGAATCCCGGGAGGCGTAAACAGCCCGGTAAGATCTTACGGAGCCATCGGTGAGGCACCTCGTTTTATTGAAAAAGCAGATAAATGCTACATCTATGATGTAGATGGAAACCGTTATGTGGATTACATTGATTCCTGGGGCCCGATGATCCTGGGACATAATTTCCCGGAGATCCGCGAGAGTGTGATCAAGGCCTGCGAAAATGGCCTGAGCTTTGGCTGTGCTACAGGAATCGAAGTAGAGATCGCAGAATTTATCTGTGAACATATTCCACATGTAGATATGATCCGTATGGTAAACTCAGGAACAGAAGCTGTTATGAGTGCCATCCGTGCAGCAAGAGGTTTTACCGGAAAAGACAAGATCATCAAATTTGCAGGTTGCTATCACGGACACAGTGACTGCCTTCTGGTAAGTGCCGGCTCCGGTGTCATGGCAAGTGGTATTCCGGACAGCGCCGGTGTTCCGAAGGGCTGTACACAGGATACCATGACGGCTACCTACAATGATGCCGCCAGTGTGGAAGCACTTCTCAAACAGGAAGAGGGAAATGTGGCAGCCGTGATCGTGGAGGCAGTAGGAGCAAACATGGGTGTGGTTCCTCCGAAACCAGGCTTCTTAAAGCGGCTTCGTGAGCTTTGCGATGAGCACAATTGTCTGCTGATCTTTGATGAAGTGATCACAGGCTTCCGACTTGCCTTTGGCGGAGCAGCAGAGTATTTTGGTATCCGTCCGGATCTTGTCACCTACGGGAAAATAATCGGCGCAGGAATGCCGGTAGGCGCTTATGGCGGACGTAAGGAGATCATGGATCTGATCTCACCGTGTGGTCCTGTATACCAGGCAGGTACCTTAAGCGGAAACCCGGTTGCCATGGCTGCAGGTTTCACACAGCTGAAATATCTCTATGAGCATCAGGAAATCTACAAAGATCTGGCTGCCAAAGGTGAGAAGCTTTACGGCGGCTTGAAGAAGATCGTGGAGGAAAAAGGTCTTCCATATCAGGTAAACTATGATTCTTCTCTGGCAAGTATTTTCTTTACAGACCAGGAGGTAAAAGACTATGTTTCTGCAAAAACATCCAACCTGGAGCTTTTTGCAAAATATTTCAAGGGAATGCTGAAACGAGGCATTCATCTTGCACCTTCCCAGTTTGAGGCGATGTTCCTTTCCACAGCGCATACAGATGAAGTAATTGATGAAACTCTGGAAGCAATGAGAGGCGCTTTGGGAGATCTGTAAAGAGGCGTAATGGATGCGCAGGAGCCGATCCATTTGCGTGGATTATGTGTGAACGCCATAGTGAACGGTAGCTTTGCATAAAAAATTGCACAAAAGATAACAGGATGGTAACTTGTTCTTGCAGAAGCTTTGTGATAAAATAAACACAAAAATACGTAACCAATGTAAAAAGCAGGAGGCCAGAACTTATGGGAAAAAAGAAGTACGTGGCTTACGTGGGAACATATACCCATGGAACCAGTAAGGGAATTCAGGTATACGATGTAGATGTAGAAAAAGGAACACTCACAGAACGAAGCGAAGTGGAAGTTAGCAATGCTTCTCATCTGGCAGTATCAAAAAACGGTAAATATCTGTATTCCATTGAGGATGAGGGTGTAGCTGTATTTGAAAGAGACAAGAACGGTGATCTTACCCGCCTCAACAGTGTGGATATCAACGGAATGCGAGGCTGCTATCTTGCAACAGATGTGGACGGAAGATATCTTTATGTGGCAGGGTACCATGATGGTAAGGTAACGGTTGTACATACACATAAAGACGGCCGTCTGGGAAGTGTTATGGACGGCGTTTTCCACAAGGGACTTGGAAGCGTGGCAGAGCGTAATTTCCGTCCGCATGTTAATTGTGTACGTCCGACACCGGATAATAAGTATCTCTGTGCGGTAGATAATGGTATCGATCAGGTTAAGATCTATCGTATCAATAAGAAGAAAGACAAACTGGAGCTGGTTGACATTCTTCGCTGCCCGAGAGAGAGCGGCCCTCGTATCATCCGTTTCAGTGATGACGGAAGATTTGCGTATCTTCTTTTTGAGCTCAGCAATGAGGTGAAGGTATACAGCTATGACGGAAGCGGTAAGAACCCGGAATTTCAGCTGCTTCAGAGCATTACCACTCTTGGAAAAGAGGATTCCAATGATGCGCTCCATAACGCAGCTTCCGGTATGTCTCTTTCTGCGGACGGTAAATATCTTTTCTGTACAACAGCAGGGGAAAATACTGTGACTATGTATGCAGTAGACCAGGAAACAGGCCTTCTGACCAAGAAATTTACACTTCCGATCAGTGGTGATTACCCGAAGGATCTTATGATCTTCCCGGATAATAAGCATATTGCTGTTGCCAATCATGCCAGCAACAGTATTACCGTTTTCACTGTGGATTATGAAAAGAATATCATCATGATGAATGAAAAACCAAGAAAGATCGAGACACCGAACTGTATCCATATCTGGCCGGTACCGGATACATGGGAGCAGTTGGATTAAGAACAGGATTGATCAAAGTAAGTCTTGTACAGGCAGACAAAAACAGACTCAGGGACGAGTAGGAACTTTCCCTGAGTCTGTTTTTTTGCGCATTTATAATTTTTTATCTGACAGGTCAAAATGTGAAATTACCGCTGATAAAATTCGTGGATACGATCCATCCGTGCACTCATATTGTTAAAAAGTGCATCTGTAATGGTAAGTGCTGCCATAGCTTCCACAACGACTACTGCACGCGGTACGATCACCGGATCATGCCGGCCCTTGATCTCAAGCTCCAGGTTTTCTCCGGTGTTGGTCACAGTAGACTGAGACTGAC
This sequence comes from Blautia sp. MB18-30, assembly GCF_023669475.1. Taxonomy (NCBI): domain Bacteria; kingdom Bacillati; phylum Bacillota; class Clostridia; order Lachnospirales; family Lachnospiraceae; genus Blautia; species Blautia sp. MB18-30. The sequence continues at coordinate 59,262 of NZ_JAMOYY010000008.1, forward strand.
TGATGGAAGGAGTAGGTTTGATATGTGCACGGAGAATGATATCGCTGCCGTCACTCATACCGCCCATAATACCACCTGCGTGGTTGGAAGTTTTGGAAATAATGCCGTCTTTTTGTACAAAACCGTCGTTGTCTTCGGAACCGGTAAGACGTGTCACGTTGATGCCGTCACCGATCTCAACAGCTTTTACAGCACCAATGGACATGATCGCATGAGCGAGGGTAGCATCCAGCTTGTCAAAAACCGTATCGCCCAGACCGGCAGGAACGTTTTTGATGCGGCATTCGATCACACCGCCGGCACTGTCCTGACTGTTCAGACATTGTTCGAGATAGGCAGATGCCTTTGCGGCTGCGTCGGCATCTGGCATGCAGAGTGCATTATTTCGGATCTCTTCTTCTGAGAAGGACCGGATCTCTACAGGACCGATGGATCTTGCGTAGGTAGTAAATGTAATGCCAAGTTCGTTTAACAGCTTGATGGCAATGGCACCGGCTGCCACACGTCCGGCGGTTTCTCTTCCGGAGGAGCGTCCACCTCCACGGTAATCACGGAATCCGTATTTCTGGTCAAAGGTAAAGTCTGCGTGACCGGGACGATAGGAGTATGCGATATTTCCGTAATCTCTGGAACGCTGATCTGTATTGCGGATCAGAAGAGAAATTGGAGTACCGGTAGTCTTTCCTTCAAAAACTCCGGAAAGGATTTCCACCAGATCTCCTTCCTTACGGGCAGTTGTATAACGGCTCTGACCGGGCTTTCTCCGGTCAAGAAAAACCTGGATATCTTCTTCGCAGAGAGAAAGACCTGCGGGACAGCCGTCGAGAACGGCACCGATAGCCTTGCCGTGAGATTCTCCCCAGGTGGTAACCACGAATTTTTTTCCGAATGATGACTGACTCATTTGTATAACTTCCTTTCGTTGGAATTCTGGAATCATTATATAGGAAGCCGGAAAAAATGTAAAGAACGTGGAAGGCAGAATGAATTTTTATGTAAAGATCATGTGAAATTATTTAAAAGCTCTTTTAAAAAGAAAAGGTATGAATTGACAAAGCTATTTTGACTATTTATAATAAAAAAGAATTTTGCCCTGGCAAAAGAAAAGCAAGAGAAGGGAAGTGGGAATCGTGGTAAGGATTTACAAGACAATAGACGGAGCCATCCACCAGATACAGGAACCGGAGGAAGGCTGCTGGATTGCGCTGACGAATCCGACGGCAACAGAGATTTTTGAATTTTCCGAGAAGTTTGATATAGAGGTTGACGATTTACGATCCCCTTTGGATGAGGAAGAACGGTCACGTATCGAAGTTGAGGATAATTATACACTGATCCTGGTTGATGTTCCTATGATCGAGGAACGTAATGACAAGGATTGGTATGGGACAATACCGCTTGGCATTATTGTGACGGGGTCTATGATCTTTACCATCTGTCTGGAGGACACACCGGTTCTTACCAGATTTATGGAGGGAAGAGTCCGGAGCTTTTTTACCTATATGAAGACCCGTTTTATCTTTCAGATCCTTTACAGAAATGCGAGCATGTACCTGCGTTATCTGCGTATCATTGACAAAAAAAGTGAGCAGGTGGAAGAAAAACTGCATCTTTCCACAAGAAATGAAGAGCTGATCGAGCTTCTGGAGCTGCAGAAATCCCTGACTTATTTTATCACATCACTCCGGTCCAATGAGGTTGTGCTGGAGAAGCTTCTGAAGATAGACAGCATCAAGAAATATCCGGAGGACACCGATCTTCTGGAGGATGTCATCACTGAGAATAAGCAGGCGATCGAAATGGCCAATGTGTACAGCGGTATCCTGAACGGAACTATGGATGCTTTTGCATCGATCATCTCCAATAATATGAATATCGTTATGAAGGTACTGGCAATCATTACTATTGTCATGAGTATTCCGACTATTGTGTTCAGTGCTTACGGAATGAATGTGGCTGGTTCCGGTATGCCCTTATCAAGGAGTCCATTGGGATTTCTGATCATTATCCTGATTTCTGTGGCAATCAGTGTTGTGGCAGCGATCATTCTTTCCAAGAAGCGATTTTTCTGATTTTCAAAAGTTTTCTGAAAGGAGATTTTAATGAAATTTATTGACAAACTGGAACGTAAATTCGGAAGATTCGGGGTTCCGAATCTGACTGTTTACATCATCGGATGTTATGTGTTGGGGTATTTTCTGGCTATGTTTGCTCCGGGAGTTTTGAACATGCTGAGTCTTGATATGTCCATGGTCATGAAGGGACAGATCTGGAGACTGGTGACATGGGTGATCTATCCGCCGTCCAGTGTGGGAGGAACTGGCAATCTTGTGATGTTCCTTCTCGCAATCTTTTTTTTCTATTATCCGATCGGTACTTCACTGGAACGTACCTGGGGAACTTTCCGGTACACATTGTATATTTTTTCAGGTGTTTTGTTTACTGTGATCGCAGCAGTGCTTTTACATGTATTTACAGGTGGTTATGTGGTTATGAACGGGATCGCCTATTCTCTTGGCGGAAATATTTTTACCACATATTATATCAGTCTTTCTATTTTCCTTGCCTATGCAGTCACATATCCGGATCTTCAGCTGCTTCTTATGTTTGTGATCCCGATCAGGATGAAATGGATGGCCTTTGTATACGGACTGTTCATTGCGTGGGATATCGTATCTTATCTTCGAGTCGGGCTTTGGGTAGGTGTAGTACCGATCGTAGCATCACTTTTAAACTTTGTGATCTTTTATTTCAGTACCCGTGATATGAACCGATACAATCCGAAGGAGATCCACAGGAGGCAGCAGTTTAAGAAGGCTGTGGCTCCTTCCAGAACAGGGTCCGGTCCGAATGGGATCGCCAAGCATAAATGTGCGATCTGCGGACGTACCGAAAAGGATGACCCAAACCTGGAGTTTCGTTTCTGCTCAAAGTGCAACGGAAATTATGAATATTGTCAGGATCATTTATTTACACATAAACACGTACAGTAAAACGCACAAACGAAGGAGAACATTATTATGAAAAAAACTAAGATTATTTGTACACTTGGACCTGCCAGCAATAACAGGGAAACTCTGAAGGCTCTTATGGAGAATGGAATGGATATTGCCAGATTCAACTTTTCTCACGGAGACCACGAGGAGCAGAAGGGCCGTGTGGATATGATCAAGGAGCTTCGTGAGGAGCTTGATATGCCTATTGCCATGCTTCTTGACACAAAGGGACCGGAGATCCGTACCAGACTTTTAAAGGACGGACAGAAGGTTAAGCTAGAAGCGGGAAAACAGTTTGTACTTGGAATTGGCGATTTTGAAGGCGACAGCACAAAGGTTGCTATCACATATGAGACACTTTACAAGGATGTAAAACCGGGAAACAGAATCCTGATTGATGATGGTCTGATCGAGTTGGAGGTTAAGGCGATCAAGGGAACCGATATTGTCTGTGATATCTTAAACGGTGGTGAGCTGGGAGAGAAGAAGGGGGTAAATGTTCCCTATGTAAAAGTAAATCTTCCGGGAATCACAGAGCAGGATAAAAAAGATATTATCTTTGGTATCGAGCAGAAATTTGATTTCATCGCGGCATCTTTTGTCCGTTCCGCAGAGGTGATCCGTGAGATCCGTAAGCTTCTGAATGATAATGGTGGAAAGGATATCGGTATTATCGCGAAGATCGAGAATGCAGAGGGTGTTGAGAATATTGATTCCATAATTGAAGCATCTGACGGTATCATGGTTGCCAGAGGAGATCTCGGTGTGGAAATTCCTGCAAGTCAGGTACCTCACATCCAGAAGGCGATCATCCGTAAGTGTAACGAACATTATACACCGGTTATCACAGCAACACAGATGCTTGATTCCATGATCCGTAATCCGCGTCCTACACGTGCAGAGGTAGCTGATGTTGCCAATGCGATCTACGACGGAACCGATGCGATCATGCTTTCCGGAGAGACAGCAGCTGGTAAATATCCGGTTGATGCTCTTAAGATGATGGCAGATATCGCAGAGATGACAGAGCCGCATCTGGATTATAAAGTGTTTATTGAACATCGTTCCATGGATGGAAGAGAGAAGATCTCCAGTGCAGTGGCGCTTGCAACGGTGCGTACTGCAAAGAACCTGAAGGCGAACGCTATCGTAACACCGACAATGAGTGGAAATACAGCCAGACTGATCTCCAATTTCCGCCCGAAGGTTCCAATCTATGCGATCACACCAAACTCAACCATCCAGCATAAACTTCAGCTGATCTGGGGTGTAACACCTCTGAAAGGATATCAGAGAGATACCACGGACCATATCATGTCTCAGGCCATGAATGTTGTCCGCAGCCGTCATCTGATACATAAAGGAGACCTTGTTGTATTTACAGCAGGAGACCCTGCGACCAACATGACAAACGGTCGTGGTGCAGTGACAAATATGATGCACGTGATCGAGGCAGAATAAGACTGAGTTTTCTTCGGGAACAGCAGTCGGAAAAACAGGAGATGCAGTTATTATGAAAAAAGAACCATTTGTGACACTTGAGAAACTTAACGAAATTACTGAAAAGTTTCCGACACCCTTCCATCTCTATGATGAGAAGGGGATCCGTGAGAATGCAAAAGCCCTGAAAGAGGCCTTTGCATGGAACAAAGGATTCAAGGAATTTTTTGCGGTAAAGGCAACACCGAATCCATATCTGATCAATATTCTGCAGGAGTATGGCTGTGGCTGCGACTGCTCCTCAGAAACAGAGCTTATGATGGCCAAGGCAGTAGGCTGCAAAAAGGGCGATATCATGTTTTCTTCCAATGACACACCGGAGAAAGAGTTCAGATATGCAGATGAGATCGGTGGGATCATCAACCTTGATGACATCACACATATTGAGAGCGTAGAGAAAGCTCTCGGAAAAATCCCGGAAGTGATCAGCTGCCGTTACAATCCAGGTGGAGTATTTAAGATCAGTAACGGTATCATGGATAATCCCGGAGATGCAAAATACGGAATGACTACCGAGCAGATCTTTGACGCATTCCGTATCCTGAAATCCAAAGGTGCCAAAGAGTTTGGAATCCATGCATTCCTTGCAAGCAACACAGTGACCAATGATTATTATCCAATGCTTGCAAAGGTTATGTTTGAGCTTGCCGTGAAGCTTCAGAAGGAGACAGGTGCACACATTAAATTCATCAACCTTTCCGGTGGTATCGGAATTCCTTATAAACCGGATCAGGAGCCAAATGATATCCGTGTGATCGGTGAGGGTGTCCGCAAGGTTTATGAAGAAGTACTTGTTCCGGAAGGAATGGGTGATGTTGCGATCTATACAGAGCTTGGCCGTTTCATGATGGGACCGTATGGCTGCCTTGTCACAAAAGCAATCCATGAGAAGCATACACATAAAGAGTATATCGGCGTAGATGCCTGTGCAGTAAATCTGATGCGTCCGGCTATGTATGGTGCTTATCATCACATTACGGTTATGGGTAAGGAGAACGAGCCGTGCGATCATAAATATGATGTGACAGGTTCCCTCTGTGAGAATAATGATAAATTTGCCATTGACCGTATGCTTCCGAAAATCGACAAGGGAGATCTTCTTGTGATCCATGATACAGGTGCTCATGGTTTTGCAATGGGTTATAACTACAATGGTAAACTGAAATCTGCAGAGATCCTTCTTCATGAGGACGGCAGCTTTGAGATGATCCGTCGTGCCGAGACACCGAGAGATTATTTTGCAACCTTTGACTGCTTCCCTGTTTTTGAGAAACTTCTTCAGGATGAAGACGAACTGAAATAAAATAGCGGAAATATATAAAAACAGCCCTCTATGCATCTTGGTAATGATGCATAGAGGGCTGTTTTATGTTTAAGTATCTGGTAGGCATAAGATCGCGAGCAGGGCGGAAGGTGGTCAAATGCAGGGTTACAGCTTCCGGCTGTCGGAGATTTCTGCCAGGGCTTTTCTAAACTCAAAGAAAAACAGGATGGCAGTAAATGTAACGGCCAAGATATCCGCAACCGGCTCGGCCATATAAACTGCATTTGTCCGGTCAGCACGGAAAATATTGGGCAGGATATAGATCAGCGGGATGACCAGAATAAATTTCCGGACAATAGCCACAATGATGGAATCTTTGGCTCTGCCAAGGGAGATAAAGGTCATCTGGCAGGCAATCTGGATACCAAAGATAAACACAACTGCCATATAGATCCGGAGCGCTGTTTTTGTGAAAGCAAGTAATGTACTGTCCGAAGTAAACATTCCGGCAAAGATCTGCGGGAAGATCATAATGATCAGCCACAGGATCACGGAATAAGAAACACTTGTTTTTATAAGAAGCTTAAATGTAGAACGTACACGTTTTTCGTTACGTGCACCATAGTTGTAGCTGATGATAGGCTGTGCACCCTGACCAAGTCCCTGAAGAGGAAGCATGGCAAACTGCATGACGCTGGTAAGGATAGTCATGGCTCCTACTGCAACATCCCCGCCGTATTTTAAGAGTGAGGAGTTGTAGCAGACAGAGATAACGCTTTCACTGAGCTGCATGACAAAGAGAGAAGAGCCAAGAGCCATACAGGGCAGAATGATATCGGCTTTCAGTTTCATGGTGCTTTTCCGAAGCTTCAGGAAGGTCTTTTTTCCAAAGAGGAAGGAGAGGACCCAGATGCAGGAAAATGCCTGGGAGATCACTGTTGCCAGAGCAGCGCCCCGGACACCCATGTGGAATCCGAAAATAAAAACCGGATCCAGAATAATGTTGGAGATCGCACCGATCAGTACAGAGAGCATTCCGGTTTTTGCGAATCCCTGGGCTGTGATGAAATTATTCATGCCAAGAGTCAGCTGTACAAAGATAGTTCCTACTGCATAGATATTCATGTAACCCACCGCATAGTCGATGGTGTTTGCACTGGCGCCGAATGCAAGGAGAAGGCTGCGGTTTCCGAGAAACAGGATAACAGTCAGGATCAGGGAGATGATGATCTGCATGGTGAAGCAGTTTCCGAGAGTCTGTTCGGCTTTCGACGTGTCATTTTTACCCATAAAGATGCTGGCTCTGGGAGCGCCTCCGTTTCCGACAAGAGCAGCGAAGGCAGATACGACCATAATAAGCGGCATACATACACCTACACCGGTAAGGGCAAGAGCACCCTCTCCGGGAATATGACCAATATAGATACGATCGACGATATTGTAGAGCATATTGATGAGCTGTGCGGCAACGGTAGGAAGTGCAAGCTGCAGAAGAAGCTTTCCGACGGACTCGGTTCCTAAAAAGCTTTTGTCTTTTTCCATTTTTTTATTCCTTTCGTGTTTTTGGGTAGTATATAATAAAGACCTGACAGATTTCTCCGTCAGGTCTTTTATGCGAATGCCGCTGGCCGGACTCGAACCGGCACGGATTGCTCCGCTTGATTTTGAGTCAAGTGCGTCTGCCAATTCCGCCACAGCGGCATAACCATTTATTATAATAGCACAGTATCAGGTGGCTTGCAAGGATTTTTTCAGAATAAAGGTATTATTTGGAAATATTTTTAATTCTAAAAAGTTTATGAAATCGGATGAGGCATCCTTGAAATTGACTGAAAAAAGTGGTAGAGTGTACTACAAGGCTGTACCACCTGATATAGCACTGTGGATATAGCAATATACTATAAGATAACGGAGGAGACTGCATGAATCTGAATTCAAAAAAACCAGAGAAGCGGCCGCTGTATGTATATTACATTATTGCGGTCGTAATTATTGTTCTGCTGAATGTTTTTGCTCTTCCTGCTCTTTCTGAGAGAAGTGTAAAAGAGACCGATTACACCACCTTCCTGAAAGCTGTAGACAGAGGAAAAGTATATGAAGCAACTATTAATTCTGATTATATCTATTATACGATGAAGGTAGATGGAAATGATGTCTATTGTAAGACGGTATCTGTAGAGGATCAGGATCTTGTATCCCATCTTTACGATGCGGGCGTAAGTATAGAGGGTACTGCACCGCAGAGACAGTCCCTGCTTTTATCTCTGATCCTGGGATATGTACTCCCGATCGCAATTTTTATTCTCCTGGGACGCTGGCTCAGCAAGAAGATGATGAGTTCCATGGGAAACGGAGGACCGGGAGGAATGATGTCCTTTGGCAAAAGCAATGCCAAGGTTTATGTGAAATCCTCTACGGGAATCAAATTTTCAGATGTTGCCGGTGAGGATGAAGCCAAGGAGCTTTTGACGGAAATTGTAGATTTCCTTCATAATCCGGAGAAATACAGAGAAATCGGTGCTTCCATGCCGAAGGGTGCCCTTCTTGTAGGCCCTCCCGGAACCGGTAAAACTCTTCTTGCCAAGGCAGTTGCCGGTGAGGCGGAGGTTCCGTTTTTCTCAATTTCCGGTTCGGAATTTGTGGAGATGTTTGTGGGTATGGGTGCTGCCAAGGTCCGTGATCTTTTTAAACAGGCCAATGAGAAGGCACCATGTATCGTATTTATTGATGAGATCGATACGATCGGTAAGAAACGTGACGGCTCCGGAATGGGCGGCGGAAACGATGAGCGTGAGCAGACATTGAACCAGCTTTTGACAGAGATGGACGGTTTTGACGGTTCCAAGGGTGTTGTGATCCTGGCAGCTACCAACCGACCGGATTCCCTTGACCCTGCACTTCTTCGTCCGGGACGTTTTGACAGAAGGATCCCGGTTGAGCTTCCGGATCTTCAGGGGCGTGAGGAAATCCTGAAGGTTCATGCCAAGAAGATCAAAATTGCGGATACAGTCCGGTTTGATGAAATTGCCAAGGCGGCAGTCGGTGCCTCCGGTGCGGAGCTTGCCAATATTGTCAACGAGGCAGCTCTCCGTGCAGTCCGCGACGGACGGAAATTTGCCACACAGGCGGATTTTGAAGAAAGCATCGAAGTTGTTATTGCCGGATATCAGAAAAAGAACCGTGTACTTTCCAATAAGGAAAAGCTGATCGTTTCCTATCATGAGGTTGGTCATGCACTGGTTGCTGCCAAGCAGACAGATTCTGCACCGGTCCATAAGATCACGATCATTCCACGTACCTCCGGTGCACTGGGATATACCATGCAGGTAGATGAGCAGGAACATTTCCTGATGACTAAGGAAGAACTGGAGAATAAGATCGCTACATTTACAGGCGGCCGTGCAGCGGAAGAGCTGATCTTCCATTCCATTACTACCGGTGCCTCCAATGATATTGAGCAGGCGACCAAGATTGCCAGAGCGATGATCAGCAGGTATGGTATGAGTGATGATTTTGACATGGTTGCCATGGAAAATGTAAGCAATCAGTATCTTGGCGGAGATGCAAGTCTAACCTGTTCCTTTGAGACGCAGACGCTTTTGGACAAGAAGGTTGTGGAGCTTGTAAGACGGGAGCATGAAAAGGCTACGAAGATCCTGACAGATAATATCGGAAAGCTCCATGAGATTGCCAAGTATCTGTATGAGCATGAGACGATCACCGGTGAGGAGTTTATGAAGATCTTGAATGAAGCGCCGGTGGAGATTGAGAATACACAGGAAAATTAAATATGTTGGCGGGAGGGACGCCGAAGGGAATACTTCTGTATGGTCTTCGGCTTCCGTTGGGCGTTAGTTCTAAGACCCTGAAAATCTGCTAAAACCATTAAAAAAAGTTCGGAACTCGCGGCTTGTTGCCGCTCAGACAGCCGAACTTTTTTTAATAACGCAGATTTAACGCAGATTTTTAGAACCTAAGGACTAGCAGCCCTCATCCAGAGACAGAGCCATACAGAAGTATTCCCTCCGGCTGTGCTCTGGCCATGTGGATTGCTTCTGACTAGTCTTTACCATATTTCCGGGTGTACCTTGGAACAGGTGAGTGCCAGACTTCCGGGGCCGATGTGGCAGGAAACGCTCAGGGAGAGAGGGAAGATGTTGACTTCACCGATATTCGGAAAGGTGGTGAGGACTTCTTTTCGGAATTCTTCGGCTGCTTCCAGGTTGTGGGAGTGGATGACATCCAGGTTGATCTTTTCTCCAAAGCGGTCTGCAATGTCATCTTTGATGGCTTTAGTCATAGTGCTTTTTGCCTGGGTCATGGTGCGGGCCTTGGAGAAGGCGTCCAGCTTTTCGCCCTGGATCTGCAGAACCGGTTTCAGACGGAGCATGGTTCCGAGGGCTGCAGCTGCAGGAGTGATGCGGCCGCCCTGTTTCAGGTACTTCAGAGTAGCTACAGTGATATAGATGCTGGAGTCGAAGCGGGTTTTTTCCAGCCAGGTTCCGATCTCATCGGCAGAGAGACCGTTTTTAGCCTGCTGGATAGCCTCGATGGCAGAGTAACGTAAGGTCCCGGAGATCCTCTGGTTGTTTACGACACGTACACGGCCATCATAGTCTTCTGCAAGCATGCGGGCAGTCTGCATGGAGCTGGAGAGACCGCTGGACATGGGGATATGTACGATCTCGTCGTAGTCTTTGAGCAGCTTGTCCCAGAGGGTAGTGACGGATTCCGGTGTAGGCTGGGATGTGGAAACTCTGCAGCCTGGATTTTGTTCAAGATGCTGAAAGAACTCTGATTGGTTCATGTCAATGTCTTCCAGATATTCCTTATCATCTATAAAAAACGGCATTGGAAGCATGTAGATGCCAAGGTCTTTTACCTGAGTGGGAGACATGCCGCAGTTACTGTCTGTAACGATTGCTATAGATTTCATAATGGTGATCCTCCTTGCCTGGATTTTCATATTTGGTCAGTTTTTCTGTTTTCTGACCGGGACATCTCAAGTATACCACAGGAAACCGCCCTTGTCATTCAACGTTTAATTCGCTATAATGATATAACATTCTGGGAAATATTTCCCCAGTCTGGGGCAAATTGTGAAGCGGGATCTCAGAAGAGGCTTATCATATGGGAGAATCCGCTGCTTTGAAAGAGAGGAAAAATATGAACTGTCGTATTGCAGAGGGAATGGTTAATAAATATATCGATCATACGTTGCCGTTGAATGATCTGGAGGATTTTCTGGAGCATATTGAGAAGTGTTCCTCCTGCTACGATGAGCTTGCCACATATTTCATTGTACATAAGGCCATGCAGCAGCTGGATGAGAAACAGGAAGATACTGTTCTGGATTTTAAGGAGCTTCTGGAAGAGGATATCCGAAAATCCAGAAGGTATATCCGAAAAAAGAAATTTCACAGAGCGATCGCTGCAGTGGCAGTCTGCGTTCTGATCGCGGCACTGGTGGTCTTTCTTGTTTTTGTGATCCTGGAACTGAAGGAGGGAATTTGATTTTGAGTGAAAAAATATTACTGATCGATGGTCACAGCATCCTGAACCGTGCGTTTTATGGTCTGCCGGATCTTACCAATGCAGAAGGACGTCATACAGGAGCGGTATATGGATTTCTGAACATTATGTTCAGGATCATGGAGGAAGAGAAGCCGGAGTATCTTACCGTTGCATTTGATCTGAGTGCACCTACGTTCCGGCATAAGAGATATGAAGCCTATAAAGGCACCCGAAAACCCATGCCGGAGGAGCTTCGGGAACAGGTTCCGCTGATCAAGGAGATGCTTTCTGCCATGGGAATCAACATCATGTCCCTGGAAGGCTATGAAGCAGATGATCTTCTTGGTACGGTCGCCAGAAGAAGTGAAGCAAAGGGTATGGATGTTACCATTCTTTCCGGAGACCGTGATCTTCTTCAGCTTGCCACAGATAAGGTGCTGATCCGGCTTCCGAAGACTGTCCGGGGAAAGACAACCATTGAAAACTACCATACAGCGGAAGTTCTTGAGAAATATCAGGTAACGCCGCCGCAGATCATAGAACTGAAAGCGCTGATGGGCGACAGCTCTGATAATATTCCGGGAATCCCGGGCGTTGGAGAGAAAACCGCGACCAAGATGGTCGTGCAGTTCGGTTCCATTGAGAATGCTCATGAGCATCTGGAAGAGGTAAAGCCTAATAAGGCGAAAGAATCTCTCCGCGAGCATTATGATCTGGCACAGCTTTCCAAAGAGCTTGCAACCATCAACACAGATAGTCCGCTGGAATTTTCCTACGAAAAAGCGAAAGTGGAAAATCCCTATACTCCGGAGGCATATGAATTGTGTAAACGCCTGGAATTTAAGAACATGCTGAACCGTTTTGATCCGGCTACGACAGCAGATTCCTCCATGGAACTGGAATTTTTTACCTGTAATGATCTTTCCGGTGTGGAGGCACTGTTTGAAAAAGCAGCGCAGAAAGATCAGGTGGGTATTTCTGTTCTTGCAGATCCGGATCAGGTGTATACCGTGGGATTGGTCCTGGATGAAAAAGAAATCTATCAGATTCCGGTAGGAGGACTTCTCACAGGGGATTACCTTTGCGGAAAACTGAAAACTCTGGCGGACAGTACGGTGCTCTGTGCTATGGATATTAAATCAGTTCTCAAACATGTTTCCCTTGATGATCCGAAGAAGGTTTTTGATGCGGGGGTTGCTGCATATCTTCTGAACCCGCTGAAATCTTCCTATTCCCATGATGACATCGCCAGAGAATATCTGGATGGTATGATGCTCCCCTCAAAGGAAGACCTTCTTGGAAAGACTTCTCTGAAAAAGGCCTGGGAAGAGGAACTGGAATGCCTTGGAAATTATGCCTGCTATCAGGCGTTTGTGCCCTGCATGGCCCGAAAGGTTCTTCTTGAAAAACTGGATGAAACAGGCATGCGTAAGGTTTATGATGAGATCGAGCTTCCTCTTGTCTTTACCCTGGATTCCATGGAAAAATGGGGGATTTCCGTTAAGGGTGAAGAGCTTAAGAGCTATGGTGAAAAACTTAAAGTCCGTATCCGGGAGCTGGAAAAAACCATCTGGCAGGAAGCAGGGGAGGAGTTTAATATCAATTCCCCGAAACAGCTGGGTGTGATCCTTTTTGAAAAGCTGGGACTTCCAGGTGGAAAGAAGACCAAGACTGGCTATTCCACAGCGGCGGATATCCTGGATAAGCTGGCGCCGGATCATGCCATCGTAAAAGATATCCTGGAGTACCGCCAGCTGACCAAGCTGAAATCCACTTATGCAGATGGTCTCGGAAATGTGATCGGAGAAGATGGAAGGATCCACTCTACTTTTAATCAGACGATCACAGCAACTGGTCGTATCAGCAGTACAGATCCGAATCTTCAAAACATACCGGTCCGCATGGAGCTGGGTAGGCTGATCCGTAAGGTTTTTGTGCCGGAGGAGGGATTTGTATTTCTGGATGCAGATTATTCCCAGATCGAGCTTCGTGTGCTGGCACATATGTCCGGTGATGAAAAACTGATCCAGGCTTATCGTGAGGCGGAGGATATCCACCGGCTCACCGCATCCCAGGTGTTTCATGTGCCGCTGGATGAAGTGACATCTCTTCAGCGAAGAAATGCCAAGGCGGTAAATTTCGGAATCGTTTATGGGATCAGTTCCTTTGGACTGAGCCAGGATCTGAGTATTACCAGAAAAGAGGCAGCTGCCTATATTGAGAAATATTTCGAGACCTATCCGAAGATCAAGGGCTTTCTGGACGGTCTGGTAAAGGATGGCAAGGAACACGGTTATGTGACAACTATGTTCGGCAGACGAAGGCCCGTGCCGGAGCTGAGATCCAGTAATTTCATGCAGCGCTCCTTCGGAGAACGTGTAGCCATGAACTCTCCGATCCAGGGTACTGCAGCAGATATCATCAAAATAGCCATGAACCATGTTTATGAACGAATGAAAAAAGAGGGACTGCGTTCAAGACTGGTGCTGCAGGTTCACGATGAGCTTCTGATCGAGACAAAGAAAGAAGAGATCGAGGAAGTTTCCCGTATTCTGGAAGAAGAGATGAAGGGAGCTGCAGACCTTGCAGTGGAACTTGACGTAGATATGCACCAGGGTGACAGCTGGTATGAGGCGAAATAAATGAGAGTGATCGGAGTAACCGGCGGAGTAGGGGCCGGAAAAAGTACAGTACTTGGAATCCTGGAAGAAGATTTCCAGGCATATGTGATCCAGGCAGACCAGCTTGGTCACATTCTGATGGAACCGGGGGAAGAATGTTACGATGCGGTGATCGCATTGTTTGGAAAAGAAATCATAAAAAAAGATAAAACTATTGACCGGAGACGGATTTCTGATGTAGTATTCACAGATAAGGATATGCTTTTGAAATTAAACGGGATCATCCATCCGGCTGTAAAGCAGAGAATCCTGGATCTTCTTGGAGAACAGAAGGAAGCCGGAAGAGAGATCTGTGTTGTGGAAGCTGCTCTTTTTCTGGAAGAGAATTATCAGGAATTCTGTGATGAAGTCTGGTATGTGTATACAGAGGAGGAAATCCGGATCCGTCGTCTGATGGAAAGCCGAGGCTATTCCAGAGAGAAATCTCTTGGCATTATCCGAAACCAGGTATCTGACCAGGTTTTCAGAGAACATACGGATTATGTGATCGAGAACAATGGAGATCTGAAGGGTACCCGGAGACAGATCAGAGAAGGGATAGAGAGAAATGAGACTTTGTAGTATTGCCAGCGGAAGCAGCGGCAACTGTATTTATGTGGGATCTGAGGAGGCACATGTTCTGGTAGATGTGGGGATCAGCGGGAAGAGTATCGAAAAGGGCCTGAATTCCCTGGATCTTACCGGGAAAGATGTGGACGGTATCCTGATCACACATGAACATTCCGACCATATCAAGGGACTGGGAGTGATCTCCAGAAAATACGGAATTCCCATCTATACCACAGGTGGAACAGCAGATGCCATGCTTCGTATGAAATCCCTTGGAAAAATGCCGGAGGGACTGATCCACGAGATCCGGGAGGATGAGCCTTTTGGGATCAAGGACCTGACGGTAAATCCTTTTACCATTCCCCATGATGCTGCACAGCCGGTGGGTTACCGCCTGGAATGTGGAGAGCATTCTGTGGGCATTGCCACAGACCTTGGAAAATATAATGATTACATTGTAAAAAATCTGGAGAATCTGGATGCAGTGCTTTTGGAAGCAAATCATGACATCCGCATGCTTCAGGTTGGAAAATACCCTTATTATCTCAAGCAGAGGATTCTGGGAGACCGTGGGCATCTCTCCAATGAGAATGCAGGACGTCTGCTCTGTCGGATCCTCCATGATAATCTGAAGGCGGTTTTTCTCGGCCATTTAAGCAGAGAAAACAACTATGAAGAACTTGCCTACGAGACTGTGTGCTCGGAGGTGACACTTGGTGACAACCCGTACCGTTCCAGGGATTTTAAGATCCAGGTAGCGAAGAGGGATCACATATCAGAAATAATCACAGTGTAGAAAGGAAAAAACGATGAAGAAGACAATTATCACAGTAGTAGGAAATGACACAGTAGGAATTATTGCAAAGGTTTGTACATATCTTGCAGAGAATCAGGTTAATATTCTGGATATTTCTCAGACCATCGTTCAGGGTTACTTCAACATGATGATGATCGCAGACACAGCAAAATGTGAAAAGGATGGCGGTGAACTTGCAAAAGAGCTTGAAAATCTGGGCAAGGAGATCGGTGTTGTGATCCACTGCCAGCATGAAGATATTTTTAACATGATGCATCGAGTATGATCAAGCAGCGAATGCGGATTGCCAATGCATATGATATCTACTTTACATCAATCATCAGGGAGAAAATAAAATGATCAATATTTTTGAGGTAAACGAGACAAATAAAATGATCGAGCAGGAGAATCTGGATGTGCGTACCATCACCATGGGGATCAGCCTTCTGGACTGTATCGATCCTGACCTGGATGCACTGAATCAGAAAATATACGAAAAGATCACCACAAAGGCCAGAAATCTGGTAGCTACCGGTGATGAGATCGCAACCGAGTACGGTATCCCGGTTGTGAATAAACGAATTTCCGTAACACCCATTGCTCTGGTTGGCGGGGCTGCATGTAAGAAACCGGAGGATTTTGTGACCATCGCAAGAACGTTGGATAAATGTGCCAAGGAAGTTGGCGTTAACTTTATCGGCGGATATTCTGCACTGGTAAGCAAAGGAATGACTCCGGCAGAGGAGCTTCTTATCCGCTCCATTCCTCAGGCAATGGCAGAAACAGAGCGCGTCTGCAGTTCTGTAAACGTTGGTTCCACCAAGACCGGTATCAACATGGATGCCGTAAAGCTGATGGGCGAGATCATCCTCGCAACAGCAGAGGCTACTAAGGACCAGGATTCTCTTGGATGTGCCAAGCTGGTAGTATTCTGTAACGCACCGGATGATAACCCGTTTATGGCAGGCGCGTTCCATGGTGTCACAGAGGCGGACTGCATCATCAACGTAGGTGTCAGTGGCCCTGGCGTTGTAAAGAAAGCTCTGGAGCAGGTTCGTGGCGAGGACTTCGGAACTCTCTGCGAGATGATCAAACGTACCGCATTCAAAGTTACACGAGTTGGACAGCTGGTTGCACGTGAGGCATCCAAGCGTCTTGACGTGCCGTTTGGTATTGTGGATCTTTCTCTTGCACCGACACCGGCTATCGGTGATTCCGTAGCTGAGATCCTGGAAGAGATCGGCCTTGAGAGAGCCGGTGCACCTGGAACAACTGCAGCGCTTGCACTTCTCAACGACCAGGTGAAGAAAGGCGGCGTTATGGCAGCAGCTGCTGTGGGCGGATTAAGTGGTGCCTTTATTCCTGTCAGCGAGGATCAGGGAATGATCGATGCGGTAAACGAGGGAGCTCTTACTCTGGAGAAGCTGGAAGCCATGACCTGTGTATGCTCTGTTGGTCTGGACATGATCGCAGTTCCGGGAGATACCAAGGCGACTACACTGGCAGGTATCATCGCAGATGAGTCTGCCATCGGTATGGTAAATCAGAAGACAACTGCAGTACGTCTCATCCCGGTTATCGGTAAGGGTGTGGGCGAAACGGTTGAGTTCGGAGGTCTTCTTGGCTATGCTCCGATCATGCCTGTAAATTCCTTCTCCTGTGATGCATTTGTACAGAGAGGTGGAAGGATCCCGGCACCGATCCACAGCTTTAAGAATTAATTTTATTTTTGGACTTGACAGACTCACGTTGATGTGCTAAAGTAAACACAACTTAAAAAACAAACCAGTGAGAAAGAGAAGTAAACATTTCAGGAAGCTTCACAGAGAGCGGTGATGGTGGAAATCCGCAGGGGACCAGATGTTGAATGGACTTTCGAGGGCGGCCCGAACTATTTATCTGTACAGTAGGCGCCGACGGGAACCGAACCCGTTACCAATGAGGAGTGTATGTTAGTACACCGGAAAGTGGACGATTCGTCAATTTGAGTGGTACCGCGATAATAAAGAACTTTTATTACCGTCTCAAGCATGATATAAGCTTGGGACGGTTTTTGTGTTACAGGAAAAGCGATTCTGTCGCATGAAAGTTGTTCCGGAAAAGCAGACCGCAAGGTGTACAAAAGGTAATCATAAGCGGAAATAAGAAGGGAGAACAAAACCATGAAAAAAAGAATGTTAGTGATCGCAGCAGCAGTAGCAGCAACAACTATGATGATGACAAGCCCGGTTATGGCGGAGGATTTTAAAGTGGGCATCTGCAATTATGTAGATGATGCTTCCCTGAACCAGATCGTAGACAACATCCAGTCCCGTCTGGAGGAGCTTGGCAAAGAAAAGGGTGTCACATTTGATGTGTCTTATGATAACTGTAATGCAGATGCCAGTGTTATGGAACAGATCATTTCAGATTTTCAGGCGGATAAGGTTGACCTGATGGTTGGTGTGGCTACACCGGTGGCAATGCGTATGCAGTCCGCTACAGAGGGAAGCGATACACCGGTTGTTTTCTCCGCAGTATCTGATCCGGTTGGCTCCGGTCTTGTAGATTCTCTGGATGCTCCTGGTGCAAATATCACAGGAACCAGCGATTACCTGGATACTTCTTCTATCATGAAGCTGATCCAGGCACAGAATCCGGATGTAAAGAAGATCGGTCTTCTCTATGATGTCGGACAGGATTCCTCCACAACAGCGATCCAGGAAGCAAAAGATTATCTGGATAAAGAGGGAATCGAATATGTAGAGCGTACCGGAACCACTACCGATGAAGTCCAGCTCGCAGCAGATGCACTGATCGCTGACGGTGTGGATGCCGTATTTACACCTACGGACAACACCATCATGACAGCAGAGCTTTCTATTTATGAAAAATTCATCGACGCAGGAATCCCGCACTACACAGGTGCCGACTCCTTTGCATTAAATGGTGCCTTTGTAGGATATGGTGTTGATTATGCAAATCTGGGACAGAAAACAGCCGATATGATCGCTGACATCCTGATAGATAATGCGGATCCGTCTAAGACAGCTGTTGAAACCTTTGACAATGGTACTGCAACAGTTAATACAGAAACCTGCAAGGCACTTGGACTTGATTTCGATACCGTAAAGAAGGCATTTGAGCCTCTCTGCACACAGGTAAATGAGATCACAACTGCAGAAAGCTTTGATGAAGTAGAATCAAAATAAATTAACCGCTCACTTTTGTGAGCAGTTATGAAATAAATCCAATTGGAGGAAATCACTGTGACGATTGCAACTATGCTCTCCCTCGGGGAGACTGCCCTGAAGCTTGGACTGATCTGTTCTCTGACAGTTCTTGCTTTGTTCCTTAGTTATTCCATGCTGAATGTCTGCGACCTTTCTACAGATGGCTGCTTTACCTTCGGGGCCGCTGTAGGAGCCGTAGTTGCTGTAAGCGGACATCCGTTTCTGTCCATTGCGGCAGCCATGGCAGCAGGTGTTACATCAGGATTTGTAACGGCTATCCTGCAGACGAAGCTGGGGGTAGACAGCCTGCTTGCAGGTATTATTGTAAATACTGCATTATATTCCGTAAATATCGCGGTCATGGGAGGGTCATCCCTGATCAATATGAATCGGACGACCACAGTATTTACCATGATGAAGGATGCGCTTGCAGGTACAGCGTTAAAAGGTAGGGAAGATATCCTCATTGCAGCTATCGCAGTGATCCTCGTGATCGTATTTCTGGTATTCTTTCTGAAAACAAGACTTGGTCTTGCGATCCGGGCAACCGGAAATAATTCCGATATGGTAAAATCTTCCTCCATCAATCCGGTCTTTACAACGGTGATCGGCCTTTGCGTGGCAAATGCATTTACCGCACTTTCCGGATGCCTTCTGTCTCAGTCACAGAAATCCGTAGATATCAACATCGGTCAGGGTATGGTCACCATCGCACTGGCATCCTTGCTGATCGGAGGTACCCTTCTCGGACATGGAGGAATTTTTGTGAGAGCGGTGGGAATGGTGCTTGGTTCCTTTATCTTCCGCCTTGTGTATACCATCGCACTTCGGTTCAATATGCCGGCATTTATGCTGAAGCTGGTATCCTCTGTGATCGTTGTTCTTGCAATTTCCGGTCCGTATCTTAAGAAACAGTGGCCGCAGATCCGAAGAAGAATGACTCATGCAAAAGGGGGAAGATGATCTATGTTAAAAATCAGCCATATTTCAAAAACATTTAATCCGGGAACCGTAAACGAAAAAAAGGCAATCACAGATCTTTCCCTGGAACTGAAAAAAGGCGACTTTGCTACGATCATCGGTTCCAATGGTGCAGGAAAATCAACACTTTTTAATGCAATCTGCGGTGATTTTCTTACAGATGCCGGTTCGATCGAGCTGGATGGCAGGGATATCACATTTATGCCGCAGCATGCACGCGCAAAAGAGATCGGACGTCTTTATCAGGATCCGATGCGTGGTACTGCACCGGGAATGACGATCGAAGAGAATCTTGCACTTGCAGCCGGCAAGGGTGGGTGGCTTTCCCGCACGACCCGGCAGGAAAAAGAACGTTTCCGGGAAGAACTGAAGAAGCTGGACATTGGACTGGAAGAGCGGATGAGTCATCCGGTAGGTCTCCTTTCCGGTGGACAGAGACAGGCGCTGACGCTTTTGATGGCAACCATGAATCCGCCGAAATTACTTCTTCTGGACGAGCATACTGCAGCCCTTGATCCGGGAACTGCTGAGAAAGTCCTTAATCTCACCAGACGGATCGTGGAAGAAAATCAGCTGACCTGTCTGATGATCACACACAATATGCAGTCAGCAATTGATCTTGGTAACCGTATCCTGATGATGGACTCCGGCAATATCGTGCTGGATATCGGAGGGGAAGAGAAGAAGGATATGACCGTGGATGGCCTTCTTGAGAAATTTAAAACGGGAGTGGGCAAGGCTTTGGATAATGACCGTATTCTTTTGTCTGAATAAACGGAATAAATAATGAAGAACCGTTACCGATCATGTGTAAAGTGGAAAATGAATAGCTGCTTTACACAGGTGATGGTTCTTTTTTTATGAAAATTCTTGAGTATGTCACGTTACCGTGATAAAATAAATGAAATCACTTTGTGATTTCATTTATGAGCAAGTAGCGAAGCGGATTGCGAATATCCGTTTGATTTTATTATGGAAGAGGGACGAATGATATGCAGTTTTCAAAAAGATTGGACCGATTTGGAGATGAAATTTTTGCTGCTCTGAACAACCGACGTATGGAGCTGGAAGCACAGGGCATGAAGATCTATAACATGAGTGTGGGAACTCCGGATTTCAAGACTCCGGAATATATCAAGAAAGCTGTAGCGGAAGCAGCTATGGATGACAACAACTGGAAATACAGTCTCCGTGATCTGCCGGAGCTTCTGGATGCAGTCTGTATTTATTATAAGAAACGTTTTGATGTGGAACTGACACCGGACATGGTAATGACTGTTTATGGAAGCCAGGAAGGAATGGGGCATCTTGGCATGGCGCTTTGTGATGAGGGAGATACAGTACTTCTTCCGGATCCGTGCTATCCCGTATTTGCAGCAGGAAGTCTGATGGCAGGAGCAGTTCCTTACTATTATCCGCTGGTTGCAGAGCATGATTTCCTTCCCTATGTAAAGGGAATTCCGGAAGAAATAGCGAATAAGGCTAAATATATGGTAGTATCCCTGCCGTCCAACCCGGTAGGAAGCATTGCCACTCCGGGACTTTACGAAGAAATCGTGGAATTTGCGAAAAAATATGATATTCTGATCATTCATGATAATGCGTACAGCGATATTATTTTTGACGGGGCATTTGGAGGAAGTTTTTTGGCCACTCCGGGAGCGAAAGATATTGGAGTGGAATTTTTCAGTCTTTCCAAATCCTTCAATGTTACAGGCGCAAGACTTAGCTTTCTGGTAGGCCGGTCGGATGTGATCGCAGCGCTCCGCAAATTGAGAAGCCAGATCGACTTCGGCATGTTCCTGCCGTTTCAGAAAGCAGCTATTGCAGCACTTCAGGGACCGCTGGACAGCGTAAAAGAACAGTGTCAGAAGTACCAGGAGAGAAGAGATGCTCTCTGCCAGGGACTTCGTGATATCGGATGGGAACTTCCAAATGGAAAAGGCACCATGTTTGTCTGGGCGAAGATCCCGGGTGGCCGCACCGACAGCATGGCATTCTGTATGGAACTGATGGAAAAGGCCGGCGTCATCGTGACTCCGGGAGCAAGCTTTGGTCCCCATGGAGAGGGCTACGTACGTTTCGCCCTGGTACTTCCGCCGGAGAAGATCCGGGAAGCAGTGGAAGCGATCCGAAAAAGCGGATTAAACTGAATAACTGAAAGTTGTTCAAAATCCGATCTCAAGCCATGAAAAGATTACTTATCAGCGTTCAAGCTGCTGTGGATCTTAAATGATCCGCAGCGGCTTTTTCATCTCGTGGATGAAAGGTTGACCTGTTTTGTGGCAGAGAAGCATTTCGTAAAGATTGGAAGCCGCACAGGTTTCATTAAAAAGTCGAAGCGCAGTTTCATCGAGGATCGCAGATGCATCGGCGGCTTTGGTGATCAGCGGGATCGAGGAGTTTTTCTTGATCTGGCTGAGAAGCGGAGCGCTGTTTTTTTGAAAGCCAAGTACCCGGGCATAGGGAATGTGTCCGGGTGCTTTTGTTTTTTGGTCAAGAAAGATCCGGACAAGGCTGCGGCAGATAGCAGAACGGGTAATATCCCGTGTTTTCAAAAGATCCGCAAACTGGGAAAAACCTTCATATTGATTTCGGGATTTCAGGATACGCCGGATCAGTGCATCCGAAAGCTCCGGATACATTTTTAAAGTTTCTTCGGATTCCAGAAGCAGTTTGTAATGCAGAGGAAGATCCAGTGCTGAGTCAGAAAGCCATGCTCCTTTTTTGAGAGAATCCAGGAATCCGGGAAGGGAAGCAGAAGGGATCAACCGGGAAAGATCAGCAGACTGCACAGTTCCTTCGGATTTTTTCATAAGGCTCCGGATGCCGGAAGCAGAGGGAAATTCTTCGTCGGAAAGAAGAGAAAAATCCGTATCATGATAACCACTTCCCTTTCTTAAAAGTGCATGAGGAAGGATATGGCTGTTAAGACGGAGAAGCGCTTTGCAGTATTCGATTCCCAGGATGTTATTGGGAGAAGAAAGAATGAGTTCAATATGTTCTGATGAAACGCCGAATGTGTTATGCACGGAAGTGGCTTTTTCTCGCATGTAACGGATCAAAGCACTGCTTCTTGCAGCAGGAAAACTCATTCCGGTACGAAGATTCTGCTGAAGGAGTTTGCGGTATTCAAACGGTTCCTTTACAAGAATCTGTGCAATATTCATAAGAGTCTCTGTATCTCCGCATTCACTTCCGAAACATAGCTCATCTACAACACCAAGCCCGTCAAGAAGGCTTACGCCACCTGCGGCAAATCCTTCCGCACTGGCCGTTGCTGTCTGTATCGGCATTTCCAGGATCAGATCGGCGCCTCCAAGAAGAGCCATCTCAGCCCGGAGATGTTTTTCCATAAGAGCAGGAGCCCCTCTTTGGACAAAATCTCCGCTCATGGCGATCACAATATAATCGGCACCAAGGATCTCCCGGGCATAGCGGATCTGGTATTCGTGACCTTTGTGAAATGGGTTATATTCTGCAATGATTCCAACAACTTTCATATAAAAAAGTACCTGCCGTTTCTGAAAATTATAATGGTGCTATTTTAACATAAGCAATGTAAAAAGTTAAGCGGCATTCGAAATCTGTTTTGCTGCCATAAAACCGAATGTTGCTGTCCGCTCTGGGCCCGGCAACACCCTTTGTGAGATACAGAAATCACGCAAATTTATGATCATGCGCCGAAATCCTCGGGCCATCTGTGATCTTTATCCACAAAAAACACATCGCAGAACATTGTCGGTAAACAGTAACAATTGCACTTCAAAAAATACGCAGTATAGCCATTTTCTGACAATGAAACGCTTGAAAAGAAAAGGGTAAGGGGGTATAATAAACATAGTGTAGTGCCCGAACAGACACTAGCGTTTTTGTTACATCAAGAAAGGAGCCATTTAATCATGGGATTTGTTGAACTGCTTAAAAAAAGAGCAAAAGAAAGCGTAAAAACAATTGTACTGCCAGAGACAGAGGATATGAGAACTCTTGAGGCAACTGACAAGATTCTGAAAGAGGGAGTTGCAAAGATCATCCTCATCGGTAATGAGGAAGAGATCAACAAGAAAGCTGCAGAGGGCGGCTTTGATATTTCCGGTGCACAGATCGTAGATCCGGAGAAATCTGACAGAACTCAGGCATATATTGATAAATTTGTAGAGCTGAGAGCAAAGAAGGGAATGACACCTGAGAAAGCGAAAGAGATCCTTCATACTCAGTACCCATACTATGGCGTAATGATGGTTAAGATGGGGGATGCAGACGGTATGGTATCCGGTGCATGCCATTCTACAGCAGATACACTTCGTCCATGCCTTCAGATCCTGAAGACAAAACCGGGAACCAAGCTTGTATCCGCATTCTTCCTGATCGTTGTTCCGGATTGCGAGTATGGTGCAAACGGTGCATTCGTATTTGCTGATTCCGGTCTGAACCAGAACCCGACTCCGGATGAGCTTTCTGCGATCGCAGCATCTTCTGCTGAGTCCTTTAAGCTTCTTGTTCAGGAGGAGCCGATCGTAGCTATGCTTTCCCACTCCACTAAGGGAAGTGCAAAGCATCCTGACGTAGATAAAGTCGTAGAGGCTACAAGAATTGCCAAAGAGGAGCATCCGGAGCTTAAACTTGACGGAGAGTTCCAGCTTGATGCAGCTATCGTTCCAAGCGTAGGCGCATCCAAAGCACCGGGAAGCGAAGTAGCAGGTAAAGCTAACGTACTGGTATTCCCTGACCTTGATGCAGGTAACATCGGATACAAGCTTGCTCAGCGTCTTGGTAAAGCAGAAGCATACGGACCTGTTACACAGGGTATCGCAAAACCTGTAAACGACCTGTCTCGCGGATGCTCTGCAGATGATATCGTAGGTGTTGTAGCGATCACAGCAGTACAGTGCCAGGCAGAGGATAAATAATTATTAAAAGATCAGGAGAGTTAAATCATGAACGTATTAGTTATCAACTGTGGAAGTTCTTCATTAAAATATCAGTTAATCGATTCTGAGACAGAGAATGTACTTGCAAAGGGTCTCTGCGAGAGAATCGGTATTGACGGAAGACTGGTATACCAGAAAGCCGGATGTGACAAAGAGATCACAGAGGCAGCTATGCCAACACATAAAGAAGCAATCCAGATGGTACTGGATGCTCTTACAAACGATAAGACAGGTGCAATCGGAAGCCTTAAAGAGGTTAATGCGATCGGACATCGTGTCGTACACGGAGGCGAGAAATTTGCTTCTTCCGCAGTGATCACAGACGAGATGATCAAAGCAGTAGAAGAGTGCAATGACCTTGCACCGCTCCACAACCCGGCTAACCTCATTGGTATCCGTGTATGTGCAGAGCTTATGCCAGGCGTACCGCAGGTAGGCGTATTTGATACCGCTTTCCATCAGACAATGCCTGCTAAAGCATATCTCTATGGACTTCCGCTTGACTTCTACAAGAAATATAAAGTAAGAAGATACGGTTTCCACGGAACATCCCACAGCTTCGTATCCAAGAGAGCTGTTGATTTCCTTGGCCTTGACAAAGACAACTCCAAAGTTATCGTCTGCCACCTTGGAAACGGATCTTCCATCAGCGCAGTTGTAAATGGCAAATGTGTAGATACAACAATGGGTCTTACACCACTTGAAGGTGTTGTTATGGGAACTCGTTCCGGTAACATCGATCCGGCTATCATGGAGTTCATTGCTAAGAAAGAGAACCTGGACATTGAGGGCGTTATGAACGTACTCAACAAGAAATCTGGTCTTCTCGGACTTTCCGGCGGACTTTCCAGCGACTTCCGTGACCTCAACGAGGCAGCTGAAGGCGGAAACGAGGATGCAGCTAATGCCATCGACGTTCTCTGCTATGGCATCGCTAAATTCGTAGGCGGATATGTTGCAGCAATGAATGGTGTTGACGCGATCGTCTTCACAGCAGGTATCGGTGAGAATGCGATCCCGGTACGTGAGAAGGTTGTCAGCTATCTCGGATACCTTGGCGTAACACTTGACAAAGATGCTAACGGACATCGTGGCGAGGAAATCGTGATCTCCACACCGGATTCCAAGGTTAAGGTTGCAGTTATCCCGACAAACGAGGAGCTTGCAATCTGCCGTGAGACTGTAGCACTGGTATAATCAGCTGTTTCAGTACCGGTACAGAACCGTTCGGGCATGATCGGTAATCAGGCAGAATTATATATTACTGTGGATCAGCAGTATACATTCGGGGGGCGGACAATTAAAGGTCCACCCCCGTAATTTACCCCGAATTTCTGATTAAGCCAACAGTAATAAAAAATTAAAAAAATGTAATATTTTCCCGAAAATAACGTTGACAAATCACAAGACCATATGTATAATGGATTGAGTGTGGATAGGAGAGACTTATGCAGATTCATTTATTAGACATTTCTTCCTGTGATGGCAAGACGATCCAGGAATCAGTTATTCCTGAACTGGAGAAGATTGATTTTCAGATGGGAAGTTTTCCGGTACTTGCGAAGGAACCGGTAGAGCTTACGATCACCAATACCGGTGATAAGGTTCTTGAGCTTACAGGAACCGGTAAGATTACAGTGGGCATTCCCTGTGACCGCTGTCTTGAGACAGTAGTCGTCGAGATACCGCTGGAATTTAAGAAGAAGCTTGATATGAAGCTTTCTGATGAAGAGCGTGTCAATGATCTGGATGAAAGCAGCTATCTCACAGGTATGAACCTGGATGTGGACCGGTTGGTCTATCTTGAGGTATTGATATGCTGGCCTTTAAAGGTCTTATGTAAAGAAGACTGTAAAGGTATCTGCAGCCGCTGCGGGAAGAACCTAAACGAAGGTCCCTGCGGATGCAAGGAGGAGCCTAAGGATCCCCGCATGGCAGCTATCAGTGATATATTCAGTAAATTTAAGGAGGTGTAACCTATGTCCATTTGTCCTAAGAACAAATCTTCCAAAGCTAGACGTGACAAGAGAAGAGCGAACTGGAAAATGAGCGCTATGAACCTTGTTAAATGTAGCAAATGTGGAGCACTTATGATGCCACACAGAGTTTGCAAAGCTTGCGGAAGCTACAATAAGAAGGAAATCATCAAAGTTGAGGACTAATTTTAATTAGACAGTCAATATATGATGCGAAAAGAGTCTGGTATGCTGAGATAAGTATACCGGCTTTTTTTATACTCTGGGGGGAAATAAAAAAATATGAAACAGAACAAGAATCAGAAAAATACCGCCGTGAACCAGATCACAGAGGGTGTGATCTGGAAGCAGCTTCTGATATTCTTTTTTCCGATTTTGTTTGGAACTCTGTTCCAGCAGATCTACAATACTGCCGATACAGTTGTAGTAGGCCGCTTTGTGGGAAAAGAAGCATTGGCAGCAGTAGGAGGCTCATCCAGTATGATCGTGAATCTCATCGTAGGTTTTTTTGTAGGTTTATGTTCCGGTGCGTCTGTAGTGATTTCTCAGTTTTACGGAGCGAAAGACCACAAAAACCTTAAAAAAGCACTTCACACATCCATGATCTTCTGCCTGGCTGCCAGTATTATTGTGGGAACAGCAGGTTTTATCCTGGCTGAGCCGATCCTTCACCTGATGAAAACACCGGCAGAAGTAATACCGGATTCTGTGTTGTACCTGCATATCTATTTTGCGGGAACATTTTTTAATCTGGTCTATAATATGGTATCCAGTATCTTAAGAGCAGTGGGGGATTCCAAAAGACCGCTCTATGTGCTGATCATTACCTGTTTGTTGAATATTTTGCTGGATGTTGTATTTGTAGTGATCTTCCATATGGGAGTCCTCGGTGTTGCACTTGCAACAGTCAGCTGCCAGGCAGTCAGTGCCATCCTTGTAACCTGGTTCCTGATGCGCGCAGAGGATATTTATCGTCTGGAATTTCATGAGATTCGTTTTGATCTCCGGTCTTTTGGGGCAGTTCTCAGGATTGGACTTCCGGCAGGACTGGAATCGGTGATGTATAATATTGCCAATCTCACCATTCAGATTTTTGTCAATGAACTGGGGACTGACACAGTTGCAGCCTGGGGAACTATGGGAAAGATTGATGCGGTGTTCTGGATGGTATGCAATGCTTTTGCCATCTCAATTACCACCTTTGTGGGACAGAATTATGGTGCCGGAAAATACCACCGCATGCGAAAAAGTGTCCGCGTCTGTATGGTGATGGCATACATTTCGGCGTTTATTGTAAGCGGAGCACTTATTCTGTTCGCAAATCCGATCTACCATTTGTTTACAACAGATCAGGTGGTTGTAGACATTGGGGTGCATATGATCCGTTTCCTGATTCCGTCCTATGCTATTTATGTTGTGATCGGAATTATTTCCGGAGCGCTGCGTGGTGCCGGAAGAGTACTGGTTCCTATGATCCTGACCTGTGGAGGAGTCTGTCTTTTACGTATCATCTGGTTGTTTGCCTTTGTAAGATCTCATCCGGGGATCGACAGTATCATGCTCAGTTATCCGGTGTCCTGGATAATTACTGCGGTACTGTTTGTCATCTATTATTTTCGGCGATTTCCAGGTATGCAGAAAAAGAAATAACGATATATGAAAAGGTGCTGATTCTGTGTAATAGCAGTGATCAGCACCTTTGTTTTGTTCGAAAGATGTCGATTTATTACGTATAGATTTGATTGCCTGAAAGCTGAAAAAGAGGTATTCTGGATGCAGATAGATGAAACATATGTAATGGGGATGACCAGATATGTATAATCTGCAAAAAACAATACGATATGGTTTTTGGTTGATACTTGAAGTTATTGCGCTGTGTGTCGGTATGATTTATAGTGCGAGAACTGTACGGGCTGAACTCGAAGTGCAGCAGCCGGCCAGAAAGGTAACAGAAGTTGTTACTGAAAAATGGACTGTGATCAGTGGAAAACGTCTGGATCTTATCCTGAAATATATGGGAGATGTAAATTTTGAAAAAGAAGGAATCAGTCTTCGTATCCCTGCTTCTGTGGCACAAAGCTGGAAG
Source organism: Blautia sp. MB18-30 (assembly GCF_023669475.1). Taxonomy (NCBI): domain Bacteria; kingdom Bacillati; phylum Bacillota; class Clostridia; order Lachnospirales; family Lachnospiraceae; genus Blautia; species Blautia sp. MB18-30. The sequence goes on from NZ_JAMOYY010000008.1 coordinate 87,748, forward strand.
GTAGCAGAGAATGGTACAATACAGGCACTGGTACAAAAGGTTTCCAATCATTCATATGAAATAAAGATCTATAAAGGCACTCAGAAGATCACGGATATTCCGGGGAGCCGGATCATGATACCGGTAAAAGAGATGTTTCCCAACGGAGATCCGGAAACTATGGAAATTACGGATTCCAGAGGAAGAAAACTAAAGACATTCCTGGATAAAAAGCAGGATCTTCTGATCGTTGACACGGACGAGACAGGAATCTTCTGCGTAAGAGGTCGGAAAATAGATGATATAGAAGAGAATCCTTTTGCAGTGGCAGTCCTGACGACAGCAACAATGATAACAGTGCTGATCGTAGGAATCCGAAGCAGATCCGGAAAGCGAGGTGACAGTCATAAAGGAGAAAAGTAGGCAATGGATCCTGATCTTTGGACTTACTGTGGTATTATCTATGACTGCTTTTTTTATGATGTATCTCATAAATAATGAATATACAGCGAAAGGCGAGCAGCCCATTCAGGGAATCCTTTGTCTGGATGATAAAGATGCGGCGGCAAAGCTACATTATCTTGCCAGGGAATGGCAATATTTTCCGGGAAAGCTGCTTACACCTGAGATGCTGAAAAAGGATCCAGGATATTACAGTTGTTATATTTCGATCGGAGAACGTAATGAAATGGAACTGGGGAATAAAGAGGCTTCTACGTATGGATGTGGGACATACCGGATGTTTCTGATCCTGCCCGAAGAGGAAAAAATCTGGGCGATATCTATGGCGGAGGTTTTTTCCGCATACCGAATCTATATCAATGGAGAACTGGCCGGGGAAGTGGGGGATCCTGACGAAAAAACCTATATGGACCGGGTCATGAACCGTGTTTTTACGTTTCAGGGATCCGGGGTTGTAGAGATTGTCATAGCAGTAGCAGACAAAAGCCATATCAGATCCGGAATCCAGGCTATTCCGGTTTTGGGATCTCCGGTCCGTGTAAGCATACAGAGAGGACTGCGGGTACTCGGAAGCGGCTGTGCCATTGCGTTCTGTATCTGTATCATGTTTGGGACTCTTATGGTACATGTCAGAACCAGGACAAAAGAATTTGCTATTTTTAATCTGGTCTGTCTCTGTGTGGCAGGATATTCGTTATGCTCCCTGGTACATAATTTTTTTCTTCTTTCCACAAAGCCCTGGTATGCCCTGGAAACTATGATCTATTATCTGATCCTTTCCTGCATGATCCGGCTTGAGGATTGTATTATAGGAAAAAAAAGGGGCATATATCTGTTTCTTTTGATCGATCTCTGGATCGTAGTAGCTTTCTTTCTGGAGATTTTTGCGGATATACTTCCTTCAGCCAGGCTTCTTTATGATGTTGTCTGGATCAGTGAAGCAGTCAAATGGGTGGCAGCGATCTATATGCTGCTCAATACTTTTGGAGAAACAGATTGCAGATATGGAAAGATCGTTTTGGTGGGAACAACGATTTATGCCTGTTCCCTTGTGGCAGATCGGATAGGGTATCTTTATGAGCCGATTTTGGGAGGAGGTTTCCCGGAGACAGGTGGGCTGATACTGACAGCTGCGTTTGGCTGTGTTCTGTGGAGAGACCTGTCAGAAGCATATAAGATCCGTCTGACTTATGAGGTATACAGTCATCAGACTGAACTTCGTCTCCTTGCCCAGAAAAATCATTACGAACGATTAAAAGAACAGATGGAAGAAACCAGCCGTGTCCGTCATGATATGCGTCAGCACCTTCGTGTTCTGTCTGCATTACTGGAACGTGAGCAGTATGGAGAAATGCAGAAATACCTTTGCCGGTATACCCGGGAATTTCAGGAACGTTTGACCTATCATTCTTACTGTAAAAATCAGGTTGCCGATGCGATCTTACATTATTATGAAGAATTATGCAGAAAAAACGGGATCGTTTTTCAGTGTCAGGTAGAGGCACCGGAAAAAACAGGGATCCAGGATACAGATTTTTGTCGTCTCTTTGGAAATCTTCTGGAAAATGCCATAGAAGCGGCACAGCTTTGTCCGAAAGGCAGTTCCAGATTTGTCCGTGTACAGATACGTACCAGAAGTAATAAACTTCTTATAAAAGAAGAGAACAGCTGCACAGATCCCTTACGCAGAAATAAAACAGGATTTTTTTCAGGTAAGCATTCCGGACAGGGGATCGGAACTGCGTCGATCATGGAAATTGCGGCACGTTATGGAGGATTTGCGGATTTTCAGTCTGAAAATGGCATTTTTAAAGCTGAGATATTTCTTCATCTGACGCAAAGAGATACTGAAGATAGGCTTTACGGATAGCAGAAGAGCCACGTTTCCGGATCTGGACGACCTCCCCGTTGTCCAGAAGGAAGCCTTCTTCAGAAGCTTCCTGTATACGATCCATATTGACGACACAGCCACGATAACAGGAGAGAAAATTAGGACAGTCCCGGATCTGCTCCTCAAATTTGTGAAAGGTAAGATAAGAACGGACCGGACCGGCGTCGGTATGAAGGCACACTGCATTTCGGAATGTATCTGCATATAAAATACTGCGCAGAGGGACCCGGATGGGAACCCGGTCAGAAACGACTTCAATGTAACGGGATGCCAGTAAAAGCCTGGATTGAAAGGAATCCAGAATGGAACAGAGTTTTTCTGGCTGAAATGGTTTCAGAAGATAATAGGAGGCTCCTACATCATAGCTTTCCACAGCAAAATCACTGCTGGTAGTGACAAAAACAAGGATGCAGCTATCGGACTGTCTTCGGATCCTGCGCGCAGCTTCCATACCTGTCATTCCGTCCATATAAATATCCAGGAACAGGATCTGAAATTTTCCGGGCTGATAATCTTCAAAAAATTCTTCTGCGCTGAAGAAATGACAGATTTCTGCCCGGATCTGTTTTTTCTCAAAATAGGAAACAGCGATATTCTTCAGGGCTTCTGCATCCGTTGAGATGTCATCAATAATTGCAATATTCAAAACAATATAACCTCCGGTTTATAAAAGAGTAGTAAAAATAGTATATCATAATTTTGGCGCATATCCAATGTCGGTTTTTTGCCCGAAATGACGTATTATGTAGAAAATTATCAGAAATAAAAAATTGAGGATCATTTGATCAAATAGATCAAGTCACCTGTTTTTATTGAAAATATCCGTTTGACCATAAAAATGTCATATTTCATGGAAACTGTCATTTTGTCACAGGTCTGTTGTCATTTCCTGATAATTTTTTTACAATAGCGTCAAAAGATACGAAAGGCGGTGGATATACGAAAAATAAGGGCAGCAGCTGGCGACACCAGAAACTGTTGACCAAGATCCAGATAAAAAACAATCCCCCAAGAGGGCTGTACTTCTAGATTTGAGGTACAGCCCTTTCCCCTGTCATAACAGTGATTCTTGACGGAATCGTGGAAATTCGCTATCATGGAAATGATTTTTATATACTTTGGAAGAAAACGGAGAAAATGCGCATGAACATTCTTAATATAGAACATATCCACAAAATTTTTGGAGATAAGGTGATATTTGATGATATCTCCTGCGGCATCGATCAGGGAGAAAAAATAGGTATCATCGGTGTAAACGGAACCGGTAAGACTACTTTGCTCCGCGTGATCGCCGGAGAGGAAGAACCGGACGAAGGGCAGGTGATCACCCAGAACGGGATCCGGATCAGCTGGCTTCCCCAGACTCCGGAATTTCCGCAGCATATGACCATTCTGGATTATGTGGCAGAAGGCAAATGGCAGAAGGACTGGAGTACCGAAAGTGAGGCCAGACGCATGCTGAATACACTTGGTATTACCGATCAGAATATCAATATGGATAATCTTTCCGGTGGTGAAAAGAAAAGAGTGGCGCTGGCAAGGATGCTTTTAAATCCGGCTGACATTCTGATCCTGGATGAGCCTACCAACCATCTGGACGGAGAAATGGTCATATGGCTGGAAGATTTTCTCCGGAATTTTCGTGGGACGGTGATCATGGTCACTCATGACCGTTATTTCCTGGATCGTGTGGCAAACCGGATTCTGGAGATCAGCCACGGAAAATTATATTCCTATGCAGGAGATTATTCCAGATTTCTGGAGCTGAAAGCGCAGAGAGAGGAAATGGAGCTTGCCAGTGACCGGAAGCGCCGCAGTGTACTTCGGATGGAACTGGAATGGGCAGCAAGAGGCTGTCGTGCCAGAAGTACAAAACAGAGAGCAAGGCTTGACCGTTTGGAAGCACTGAAGGCGGGAAAAACCCCGCTGAAAGAGCAGAATGTGGAAATGGATTCCATTGAGACCCGTATGGGAAAGAAAACCATAGAGTTTCATCATGTAAGTAAAACCATCGAAGGTCGTCTTTTGATCAATGATTTTGATCATATTGTTCTTCGTGATCAGCGTCTCGGGATCATCGGACCAAATGGCTGCGGTAAGTCCACACTTCTTAAAATGGCAGATGGACTGATCTTGCCGGATTCCGGAGAGATTCAGATCGGAGAAACGATCCGTATCGGGTATCTTGCCCAAAACGTTCCGGATATGGATGGAAGACAGCGGGTGATCGATTATATCCGTGAGGTGGCGGAATATGTTCCGACAAAAGAAGGAAGGATCACAGCTTCCCAGATGCTTGAGAGATTTCTTTTTGATCCGGCCATGCAGTACACTCCGGTGGAGAAGCTTTCCGGAGGTGAGAAGCGAAGACTGTATCTTTTGAAGGTTCTGATGGAGGCGCCAAATGTTCTTCTTCTTGATGAGCCCGGAAATGATCTTGATATTCCCACCATGACCATTCTTGAGGACTATCTGGATTCTTTTTCCGGCATCGTGATCACGGTGTCCCATGACCGCTATTTCCTGGATAATGTGGTGAACTGTATTATGGCATTTGAGGGAGATGGCCGGCTTGTTCAGTATGAGGGCGGTTATACGGATTATCTGGAAGCAAAGGAAAGAAAGGGACAGTCTCTGGAAACGCGTTCAGATATGAATGGCGGTACAGTACAGGGAGAAACAGCTGAGCCTGAGAAAAAGAAATCCGCTGCAGATACCTGGAAACAGAACCGGAAACAGAAACTGAAATTCACCTATAAAGAACAGAAAGAATTTGACACTATTGACGATGACATTGCAGCATTGGAAGAACGTCTGGAGCAGATTGACAAAGAGATGGCTGCCAATGCCACAAATGCGGGAAAACTCCGGGAGCTTTCCGACGAGCAGCAGGAAATCCAGCAAAAGCTGGACGAAAAAATGGATCGCTGGGTATATTTAAATGATCTTGCAGAACAGATTGAAAATCAGAAAGAGTAAAAGATATTGACTTCTCAGGCAAAACTCTAGTATCATAAATAACGGTACGTTAACCGGATAAACTGCAAAGCAGTTATTCGGTTATGAGTAGGTAGCGAATGCGGATTTCGAATATCCGCTTAACTTTTGGTACTCTGCAATGAAAATCCTTATACGGATGTGTATGAGGATTTTCACTACAGTGTACCATATGCATTCCGAAAAGATTTCGGACAGAGAAAGGACAACATATGTCAGAAATGGTAAAAGTCGTTGTAGATGCAATGGGTGGTGACAATGCTCCCGAGGAACCGGTAAAAGCCGCGGTGGAAGCTGTGAAAGAAAAAGAGAACATCCAGGTCATCCTTACAGGAGTACAGGATGTGATCGAAGCAGAGCTTCGGAAATACCCGGATTATCCTAAGGACAGGATCCGTGTGGTGCATGCGTCTCAGGTGATCGAGACTGCGGAACCTCCGGTCATGGCTATCCAGAAAAAGAAAGATTCCTCTATTGTAGTGGGATTAAATCTTGTAAAAAAACAGGAGGCCGATGCCTTTGTTTCCTCTGGAAGCACCGGTGCGGTACTGGTAGGAGGCCAGGTGATCGTAGGCAGGATCAAAGGGATCCGGAGACCACCTCTTGCTCCGCTGATCCCTACGGCAAAGGGCGTTTCCCTTCTGATCGACTGTGGTGCCAATGTAGATGCGAGACCAGATCATCTGGTACAGTTTGCGCAGATGGGTTCCATCTATATGGAAAATGTAGTGGGTATTAAGAAACCAAGAGTTGCTATCGTTAATAACGGTGCTGAGGAAGAAAAGGGCAATGCGCTGGTAAAGGCTACCTTCCCTCTGTTAAAAGCATGTAAGGATATCAATTTCATCGGAAGTATTGAGGCGAGAGATATCCCGTCAGGTTATGCAGATGTAGTAGTCTGTGAAGCTTTTGTAGGAAATGTGATCCTCAAGCTTTATGAAGGTGTTGGAGCTACTCTGATATCTATGATCAAAAAAGGTATGATGACAAATATTCGCAGTAAAATGGGAGCTCTGATGGTAAAACCTGCTCTTAAGGAAACCTTAAAATCATTTGATGCCAGTGAATATGGCGGAGCACCGCTTCTTGGTCTGAAAGGTCTTGTGGTCAAAAGCCATGGAAGTGCCAGAAGCGTAGAAATCCGTCATGCGATCTTTCAGTGCGAGCAGTTTAAGGAAGAGAAGATCAATGAAAAGATCGAGGAGTTTATAGCAGCTGAGCAGAAAGCACAGGCAGAAGAAAAAAGCGAAAAAAAATAAAACCGGGATTGCCGGAAATATTACAGACAGAACAGGAGGCGAACAGTCGTGGAACTGGAAATGCTGAAGACCATCATCGAAAAAACTCTGGGAAGAAATATGGATGCCATTACAGAAAAAACTACCTTTGTGGATGATCTGGGAGTGGATTCTCTGGATTTTTTTCAGATTCTTATTGATCTGGAGGAAACTTTTGATGTTCGTATCGCCCCGGAGGAAGCCGAGGAGATCGTTACTGTCGGCGATGCAGTGGAGACTCTTCGCCGGGTAACGAAGGGAAGAAGAAATGGAAAATAATTTAAAACAGCTGGAGCAGACTATCGGATACCAGTTTACCGCAAAATCTTTACTGGAGCAGGCAATGACACACAGCTCCTATGCCAACGAAAAACACCTTGGAAAGCTTGGATGCAATGAGCGTCTGGAGTTTCTTGGAGATGCGGTGCTGGAGCTGATCAGCAGTGATTTCCTGTACAAAAAATTCCGGAATAATCAGGAAGGTGAGTTGACCAAGAAACGTGCCAGCATGGTATGTGAAAAGAGTCTTGCCTACTGTGCAAGAGAATTCGGGCTTCCGGAGTTTATCCTCCTTGGAAGAGGTGAGGAAATGATGGGCGGTCGTAAAAGAGATTCCATCGTTTCTGATGCCCTGGAATCTCTGATCGGGGCTATGTATCTGGACGGTGGATTTGAACCGGCACAGGCTTTTGTTATGAAATTTATCCTGAACGATCTGGAGGATAAGAGGATTTTTTATGACAGCAAGACAGTGCTTCAGGAAATGGTACAGGAAGGCGGAAATCATCCGGTGGAATATCGTCTTCTGAAAGAAGAGGGACCGGACCACAGCAAGAGCTTTACTGTGGAGGCGCTGATCAATGGAAAAAGTATGGGAACCGGAACCGGCCATACAAAAAAGGCAGCAGAACAGGCTGCAGCCCTAGAGGCAATACGCAGTATAAAATAACAGCAGGTGGCCAATGTATCTGAAAAATATAGAGGTGCAGGGATTTAAATCCTTTGCACAGAAAATAAATTTTGAATTTCATAACGGGATCACCGGCATCGTAGGACCTAACGGCAGCGGAAAAAGTAATGTTGGCGATGCAGTCCGCTGGGTTCTGGGAGAACAGAGCGCCAAGCAGCTTCGAGGCGGGAATATGCAGGATGTTATCTTTTCAGGAACGGAGCTTCGCAAGCCTCTGAGCTTTGCGTCCGTGGCTATTACACTTGATAACAGTGATCACAAGCTCCCGGTGGATTTTGAAGAAGTAACCGTTACCAGAAGACTGTATCGTTCCGGTGAGAGCGAATACCGCATCAACGGCAGCTCCTGTCGTTTAAAGGACATCAATGAGATGTTCTATGATACCGGTATCGGAAAAGAAGGATATTCCATCATCGGACAGGGTCAGATCGATAAGATCTTAAGTGGAAAACCCGAAGAACGCCGAGAGCTTTTTGACGAAGCAGCCGGGATCGTCAAATTTAAAAGACGAAAAAATACCACACTGAAGAAGCTTGAGGAAGAACAACAGAATCTGGTCCGTGTCACGGACATCTTAAGTGAGCTGACCAAGCAGCTGGAACCGCTGGAACGTCAGTCTGAGACTGCAAAAATATATCTGGCAAAAAGAGAAAATCTGAAAGAGCTGGATATAAATATGTTCCTCCTGGAATATGAACACACCGGAAATCTGATCCGCGAGCTGGAAGAAAAAACCAGGATCGCAGAAAATCAGTTAAAAGAAGCCCAGAATGCTCATAGTCGTACCAAGGATGAATATGAACGTCTGGAAAAAATACTGGAAGAGCTGAATGAGCGGATGGAGGCGTTGCGGGAAGAAAGCCGGGATCGTGCTATCCGTAAACAACAGCTGTCCGGTGAGATCAATGTTCTTCATGAACAGATCCTGGCAGGAGAGCAGAATGACAGTCATTATCGCAGCCGTCTTTTAGCAGTTCAGGAAGATACGGAGAAAAAATCTGCAGACCAGGAGGCTCTGGAAGAGCAAAAAGCAGATCTTCAGGCAAATTTACGGGAGATCGACAGAAAACTTGCTGACGAGCAGAAAAAAATGGACAATATCCAGAGCAGCATCGAAGAATGCACCCAGGCAGTGGAAGATGGTAAGAATGAGATCATTGAGATCCTTAATTCCCGTGCAAACACCAAAGGTAAGGCACAGCGTTTTGATGCCATGAAGGAGCAGCTGGATATCCGGAAAGCAGGAATCAGTCAGAGGATCCTTTCCCTGAAAACCCAGGAAGAGGAGCAGCAGTCAGCGATCGATCAGGCACAGAAGGAATACGACACTATCACGAAGGCCATTCAGGAAACCAGAGAAGAAGGCAGCCGTCTTACAAAAGAGATACATGCCATCCAGGAAACCCTTAAACAGCAGAATACACAGCTGGAAAAGGAACAGACGTCCTATCATAGAGAGGCATCCAGACTGGAATCCCTCCGCAATATCACAGAACGTTATGATGGATATGGAAACAGTATCCGCCGTGTCATGGAACAGAAGAATCATGTTCCTGGGATCCGTGGCGTAGTGGCGGATATCATTCACGTTGAAAAAAATTATGAGATTGCTATTGAGACAGCTCTTGGCGGAAGTATTCAGAATATCGTTACGGATAACGAGCAGACTGCTAAGCAGATGATCGAATTCCTGAAGAAAAACCGGTATGGTCGTGCGACTTTTCTCCCGTTAAACAGCATTTCTTCAAGAGGCGAGTTTAATCAGAGAGGTGCTTTGAACGAACCGGGAGCTATTGGTCTTGCCAGTGGTCTGGTAACTGCAGAGAAGGAATATGACGGTCTGATCGGGTATCTTCTTGGCAGAGTGCTGGTGGTGGATCATATCGATCATGCTATTGCCATTGCCAGAAAATACCGACACAGTATCCGTATGGTAACGTTGGAGGGAGAATCCTTAAGTCCAGGCGGTTCCATGACCGGTGGAGCTTTTAAGAACAACAGCAATCTTCTTGGGCGTCGTCGTGAGATCGAGGAACTGGAAAAGAAGGTAAAAGAGCTGGCAGCCGGGTATCATGAGATCCGACAGTCCATGGAAGATAACCGCAGCAGGAGAAATGAGATGCGTGATACTGTGGCGGCGCTGCAGCAGAAATTTCAGGAACAATCCATTCAGCAGAATACAGCCAGGTTGAACATTGAACAGCTGGAGAAAAAAGCGGAGGAGATCCGCGGCGGTTATACCAGGATCGAGAGGGAGCAGGAGGAGATCCGTCTTCAGGCAAGGGACATGCAGGCGGATAACATAAAGATCACCCAGGAACTGGAAGCATCCAAAAGGGATGAGGAAGAGCTGGAAACCTTTATCGAGACCCGACAGAAGGAGCTGGAGGACTGGAAAAAGGACGAAGCGGAGACTTCAGAGAAGCTGGAAAAGATCCGTCTTGACGCATCTGCATCCCAGCAGAAGGAAAGCTTCATAAAGGAAAACCTGCGGCGCTTGAAAGAGGAGATTGAAGTTCTTTCAAAAGAAAGGGAAGAAATCCTGGATTCTCTGGAAAAAGGCAGCCAGGAAACTGCAGAAAAGAGAAAGACTATCGACAAGGTCCGTAAGGAGATCGAAGGCTTTGCCGCAAAAGAAGAGACGGCTGCAAAACAGCTGGAAAAATGGCAGCAGGAAAAGGAAGAGCGCACAAAAAGCCATAAGGAGTTTTTTGAAAAGCGTGATGAGTTGTCCGGCCAGATCAGTCTTCTGGACAAAGAGTGCTTCCGACTGAAGACTCAGGCAGAAAAGATCGAGGAAAACCGGGAAGCAAGGATCTCCTATATGTGGGAAGAATACGAGATCACTCCGAATAATGCCCTGCAGTACAGGAAAGAAGAAATGAACGACAGGCATGTGATGAAGCAACAAATCCATAAATTAAAGGACGAGATCCGGGCTCTTGGTTCTGTTAACGTCAATGCCATTGAGGATTACAAAGAACTTCTGGAACGGCATACGTTCTTAAGCGGTCAGTACAATGATCTTTTGGAAGCGGAAAAAACGCTGGAACAGATCATCCAGGAGTTGGATGAGGGCATGCGGAAGCAGTTTAGCGAAAAATTCGGAGAGATCCAGAAAGAATTTGATAAAGCCTTCAAAGAACTGTTCGGCGGAGGCCGGGGAACTCTGGAACTTGCGGAAGACGAGGATATCCTTGAGGCAGGGATCCGGATCATTTCCCAGCCGCCCGGAAAAAAACTTCAGAACATGATGCAGCTTTCCGGTGGAGAAAAAGCACTGACAGCCATTGCACTTCTTTTTGCTATCCAGAATCTGAAGCCTTCACCATTCTGTCTTCTGGATGAGATCGAGGCTGCACTGGATGATTCCAATGTAGGACGTTTTGCGGGATATCTTCAGAAGTTGACGAAGAACACACAATTTATTATAATAACACATAGACGTGGTACCATGAATGCAGCAGACAGGCTTTATGGAATTACCATGCAGGAAAAAGGGGTATCCACGCTGGTATCCGTAGATTTAGTAGAGAACCAGCTTACCCAGTAGCAGAGGGGATGAATCAGTATGGCAGAAGAAAAAAAAGGATTTTTTAAACGTCTGGTAAGCGGACTTACCAAAACGCGAGACAATATCGTTGCCGGCTTTGATTCCATTTTCAGCGGTTTTTCCAGTATTGATGATGATTTTTATGAAGAACTGGAAGAGATCCTGATCATGGGAGATATTGGCATTAACGCAACCACCTCCATTCTGGAGCATTTAAAGGAGCAGGTTGCTGAGCAGCATATCAAGGAGCCGTCCCAGTGCAAACAGCTTCTGATCGACAGCATCAAAAAACAGATGCAGGTAGAAAGCACAGAATATGAGTTTGAGAACCGGAAATCCGTGATCCTTGTGATCGGTGTCAACGGAGTAGGTAAGACTACCTCTGTAGGCAAGCTGGCCGGTAAATTAAAGGATCAGGGAAAAAAGGTCATCCTCGGAGCAGCAGATACCTTCCGTGCGGCAGCCGGAGAGCAGCTGACACAGTGGGCTAACCGTGCAGGCGTTGAGATCATCGGCGGCCAGGACGGAGCAGATCCGGCATCTGTTGTCTATGATGCCGTGGCAGCAGCCAAAGCCAGAAATGCAGATATTCTGATCTGCGATACCGCAGGAAGACTTCATAATAAGAAAAACCTTATGGAAGAGCTTCGCAAGATTTACCGTATTCTGGAACGTGAGTATCCGGAAGCATATTTGGAAACGCTGGTAGTTCTTGACGGAACCACGGGCCAGAATGCGCTTTCCCAGGCAAGACAGTTTGCCGAGGTCGCAAACGTTACCGGAATCATTCTTACCAAACTTGATGGTACAGCCAAGGGCGGAATCGCAGTAGCGATCCAGTCTGAGCTTGACATACCAGTAAAATACATCGGAGTAGGCGAAAGTATCGATGACCTGCAGAAATTTGATGCAGACGCATTTGTAAACGCCCTCTTTGACGTAGAAGAAAGGAGCTAAATACAAATGCTTACATTAGAGAGCTTTGAGGAAGCGGCAGCAAAAGTAAAAGAAGTGACACAGGAAACAAAGCTGATATACAGCAGTTATTTCTCAGATATGACGGGAAATAAGGTTTATCTGAAGCCAGAGAATATGCAGCGTACCGGTGCATATAAGGTGCGTGGCGCATATTACAAGATCAGCACACTTTCTGACGAAGAGAGGAACAAAGGTCTGATCACTGCATCTGCAGGAAATCATGCCCAGGGTGTTGCTTATGCTGCACATAAATATGGAGTAAAAGCAGTCATTGTCATGCCAACTACCACACCACTGATCAAGGTAGAGCGCACCAAGAGTTACGGTGCGGAGGTTATCCTTCACGGCGACGTGTATGACGAAGCCTGCGCACACGCACTTGCCCTTGCAGAAGAAAAAGGATATACCTTTATCCATCCATTTGACGATCCGGCAGTAGCAACCGGTCAGGGAACTATCGCCATGGAGATCGTACAGGAACTTCCGCTTGTAGATTACATTCTGGTACCGATCGGAGGGGGCGGACTTGCTACAGGTGTCTCTACACTTGCGAAGCTTCTGAACCCACACATCAAAGTCATCGGTGTTGAGCCGGCAGGCGCAGCATGTATGAAGGCATCCCTGGAGAAAGGGGAGGTCGTAACGCTTCCTCACGTAAATACTATCGCAGATGGTACTGCAGTACAGACTCCGGGAAAAAATATCTTCCCATATATCCAGGAAAATCTGGACGATATCATTACCATCGATGATGATGAGCTGATCGTGGCTTTTTTGGATATGGTAGAAAACCACAAGATGATCGTAGAGAACTCAGGACTTCTTACTGTAGCAGCTCTCCGTCATCTGGATGTAAAGAATAAGAAGATCGTTTCCATCTTAAGCGGTGGAAATATGGATGTGATCACCATGTCATCGGTTGTACAGCACGGACTGATCCAGCGTGACCGTATCTTTACCGTATCCGTACTTATTCCGGATAAGCCAGGTGAACTGGTACGTGTTGCAAGTGTGATCGCTGAAAATCAGGGTAATGTTATCAAACTGGATCATAACCAGTTTGTAAGTACCAACCGAAATGCAGCCGTAGAACTTCGGATCACTATGGAAGCATTCGGAACAGATCATAAGAATCAGATCGTTGCAGCTCTGGAAAAAGCGGGTTGCAAACCGAGAGTGGTACGTGCTATACTGTAGGACGTGTTATATTGCAATAACTGAAACTTCTGACCGGACTGTTGCATATGATGTAACAGCCCGGTCTTTTGCGAAAATACCTGCATAGACAGAAAGGACAGATAAATATGTGTGGAATTGTAGGATTTACAGGTAGACACCAGGCAGCTCCGATCCTTTTAGATGGACTCTCCAAGCTGGAATACAGAGGATATGATTCCGCTGGAATCGCCGTACGTGACGGCGAGGACGAGACGGAAGTGATCAAAGCCAAGGGAAGACTGAAAGTTCTGTCAGAAAAGACAAACGGCGGAGAGACTGTACCGGGAACCTGTGGTATCGGTCATACCAGATGGGCAACTCATGGTGAACCTTCTGAGAACAATGCACATCCGCATATGACAGACGACGGTAATATCGTAGCAGTCCACAACGGCATCATTGAGAACTATCAGGAACTGAAAAATAAGCTCACCCGTAAAGGCTATACTTTCTATTCTGAGACCGATACCGAGGTAGCAGTCAAGCTGATCGATTATTATTACAAGAAATACGAGGGAACACCGGTGGATGCCATCACACATTCCATGGTACGTATCCGTGGTTCCTATGCCCTTGCGATCATGTTCAAGGATTATCCGGGTGAAATATATGTAGCCAGAAAAGACAGCCCCATGATCCTTGGAGTGGCAGAAGATGAATCCTTTATCGCTTCTGACGTACCGGCGATCCTGAAATACACCCGCAATGTATATTATATCGGCAATCTGGAGATGGCGCGTGTGAAAAAAGGCGAAGTCACCTTCTACAATCTTGATGGAGATGAGATCGAGAAAGAGCTGAAAACCATTGAATGGGATGCAGAAGCAGCGGAAAAAGCCGGATATGAGCATTTCATGATGAAAGAGATCCATGAACAGCCAAAGGCAGTACTGGATACGTTGAATTCCGTGCTCAAGGATGGAAAGATCGACCTCAGTGAAGTTGGCCTGGAAGAAGAAAGCATCCGGAACATCCAGCAGATCTATATCATAGCCTGCGGCTCCGCGTATCACGTAGGAATGGCAGCACAGTATGTGATCGAGGATCTTGCACAGATCCCGGTAAGGGTAGAGCTCGCTTCCGAATTCCGTTACCGAAAAATGGCCCTTAACACCAACAGCCTTGCAGTGATTATCAGCCAGTCCGGTGAAACAGCAGACAGCCTTGCAGCACTTCGTAAATGTAAGGAAAATGGCATTCATACACTGGGAATCGTTAATGTAGTGGGATCTTCCATTGCACGTGAGGCTGATAATGTATTTTATACTCTGGCCGGACCGGAGATTTCTGTAGCTACTACCAAGGCGTACAGCACACAGCTGATCGCAGCTTATACACTGGCGATCCAGTTTGCAATGGTAAGAGGAACGATCACAGAAGAAGCCTACAGCAATTATATCAGTGAACTGCAGACACTTCCGGATAAGATCTGTAAGATCCTGGAAGATAAAGAGCGTATCCAGTGGTTTGCCTCAAAACAGGCAAATGTAAAAGATGCTTTCTTTGTAGGAAGAGGAATTGATTACGCTATCAGCCTGGAGGGCAGTCTGAAGATGAAAGAGATCAGTTACATTCATTCTGAAGCCTATGCTGCCGGAGAGCTGAAACACGGAACGATCTCCCTGATCGAAGACGGGACTCTTGTGATCGGTGTGCTGACCCAGCCGGATCTCTACGAAAAAACAGTCAGCAATATGGTTGAGTGTAAGAGCCGTGGCGCCTACCTTATGGGCCTGACCACATTTGGCAATTACAATATCGAGGATACCGCAGACTTCACCGTCTACATCCCGAAAACAGACCCGCACTTTGCAACATCCCTGGCAGTGATCCCGCTTCAGCTTCTGGGCTACTACGTAAGCGTAGCCAAAGGCCTGGATGTGGATAAGCCACGAAATCTGGCGAAGAGCGTGACAGTGGAGTAAAAAATATATATGGACTATAGAGAAAGCCTCAGAGTATGTATATGCGAAAATACTCTGAGGCTTTTTTATAAAATCTTTACGCAAAAATAGTTTCATGGTATCATATAGACATATGATGCTGTGAAATTATTTTGCTTTTCAGGGGATATTAAGAAGGGGTGACGGGTACATGCTTATGCCGGTAGTGCCAGAGAGGAGATTGAACTGAAACCAGAGTGCCCGGACAGCCATAGAGCAGATAAAGGAGAAAAATTATCCGGAGTCTTTACAGAAATGTACAGGGAACATCCTGGCTTGTGGGGATCAATTATAACAAACCAATCAACAGTGGTAAGCTTTTGGAGCTGCTGTCACAGTACAAATAATAAGATAGGAAAAAATATATGAAGAATACAGTGGTGATCTTTAATGCCGGTATCGGTGCGCTGACTCTTGGTTTTCAAAATGCCGGTTATGAGATTTTGAAAGCATATGAGCCGGACAGAAAAGTGATAGAGATCTATCAGGAAAATATAAGTCAAAATGTAACTGCATGCAGCCTTTCTTCCATAGATCCTGCCACAGTTCCGGACAGTGATGTCTGGGCTTTTGATCTGACGCAGTCGAAAGCAGAAGAGGTGTTTTATAGTTTGACCCTGGTGCAAAGAAGACGACCGCCGGCCATTCTTTTTGTTATGAAAAAGCAATTATGGAAAGGGTTCATAAAGGAGCACATTTTTCAGCTGCAAGAATATGGATACCATATCACGCATAAAAATATCCAGAGTTCGGAGGTTACTGCATTTCCGCTGCGGGAAGAATTTGCATATATTGTTTCAAAAAGAGTGAATGCTTCGGATATGATCATGCCGGTGCAGGTCCATAAGAGTAGTATCCTGTTGGATGGCTGGGTGGAAATGAATCCACAGGATTCCTGGTATTACAGAATTGATTTTGTGAAAGAGAAGATTGATGCTTCGCATGCCGGTGACAGCGTTTTGTGTTGGGAAAAAGGCGGTTATCGGGAATCCGGGCAGGTTCGTCTGAATCTGATAAAAATGCCGCTGATCCGTATCCATGGCGTCTATCATAAGATCACACACAAAGAAATAGCCAGATTAAAGGGATTTCCGGAAGATTTTCCACGTTCTGTGCCAAACAAAAGCCGGATGTACAGAAGCCTGATATATGCGCCGAACATAAAAGTGACAGAACAGGTCGTTCGCAATCTCTGCGTAGAACCCTATATAAATTCAGAGGGTGATGTGCAGATGAAAAACTGGGAAAATATGGCCCGCTTTAAGCAGCTTTTTGAAAAATACCTTACATATAAAGGGGTTTCTTTCCAAAGCGATGAATGGGTCTTTATGACCAGAATGTACAGTGATTCCAAAGAAATCGCTACACTTAAACGGTTGCAGAGTTATAGCCGTCTGGTTGGAAAAGCAGTGTCAGATCAGAAAAAGGATCTGCCATTACAAAATATCTGTGTAGTGGCGAATCTGGTCTCTGATGAGACTAAGAGAAAGTACGAAGAGGCGAAGCTTGGATATGTCTGGGACATCCGAAATGTGCTGTGGCTCTTTGAGGACTATCCGGAACTGAAGAACGAACTGATCTCGATTCTGAATTATTCGGTGGAAAACATAGAACCGGAGAGACCGGAGCCTTTTATCTTTGAGGAAAGCAGCCAGATGGAGAATACGGATCCGGAATCGGTTGCTGACAGCTATATAGCGCAGTTAAAAGTGTTGGAGACCGGTAGTGCAGCTTTCAAGAAATATGAGGAACTTTGTGTTTCTATTCTGAAATATATCCTTGGAGAATATCTGACTTTGTGGGAGCAGCAGAAGACAACAGAGGAAAATCTGTATCGTTTTGACATGTGCTGTAAGATCAAAAACGGGGTGACACAGGATTTTTTTGACACGATCTGTAAGTATTTTTCTACGAAGTATATCGTGTTCGAGTTTAAAAACTATGAAAAGCCTATTACTCAGAGGGAAATTTACACTACAGAAAAATATCTGTACGAAAAAGCTCTCCGTAAAGTTGCGATCATTATTTCCAGAAAAGGAGCGGATAAACATGCGAAAATGGCTGCACGGGGAAGTCTACGGGAAAGCGGGAAACTGATCATCTGCCTGTCCGATGAAGATTTGAAAGCGATGCTCCAGATAAAAAAAGAAGGGGAAAAAACAACGGGAGGGTATTTGGAAAATATTTTGGATGATATGCTGATGCGCCTGGAAAAATAGAAAATTTTGTGAAAAATAACTCAAAAATCCCCATTTCGAAGGCAGAGTTTTGGAAGATGATCCGCTGCCTTCGATTTTTTTTATTTTCGAAATAAATCTGTTGTTGTAATATGGAAATTGATGTGGCATAATAAATGGGAAAATGTTAAAAATAAGAAAAATCCAGATTAAGGAAATGTAAAGTCGCATTTTCAGGATAACATGGCTCCTGACAGGTTATGACAGGAAGCGAGTATGACAAAGGAGAAAATTATGGCAATTTTTTCAATGATCTTATCTTTGTTGTGTGGAGTATCATTATTTTTGTTTGGTATGTCCCTAATGGGCGATGGTCTGAAGCTGGCAGCTGGTAATAAGCTGGAAGCATTTCTTTATAAGATGACCAATACTCCGCTGAAGGGTGTCGCACTTGGTACTGGTGTTACCAGTGTGATCCAGTCGTCTTCTGCGACGACAGTTATGGTGATCGGTTTTGTAAACTCCGGTATGATGAAACTGAAACAGGCGATCGGTATCATCATGGGAGCCAATATCGGAACCAGTATTACTGGCTGGATCTTATGTCTTTCTTATATTGAAGGATCCAATGGAATCGCCAGTGTTCTTTCCACAGCAACCATTTCTGCTGTTGTGGCTGTAGTTGGTATTGTTTTCCGTATGTTCTGTAAGCGTACCTTACATAAGAACGTGGGAAATATCATGCTTGGTTTTGCAATCCTGATGACAGGTATGCAGATGATGAGTGGTGCGGTATCTCCATTGCGTGAGAGTCCGATGTTTATCAAGATGCTGACTATGTTTTCCAATCCGATCGCGGGTATTCTCGTAGGTATCGCTTTTACTGCGGTACTCCAGAGTGCGTCTGCAACAGTCGGTGTGCTCCAGGCTCTTTCCGTAACCGGTATCCTGACATTTGCAAGTGCATTTCCAATCGTTCTTGGTATCGGTGTTGGTGCTGCATGTCCAGTTCTGATCTCAGCCATCGGAGCAAATAAGAACGGTAAAAGAACTGCTCTTGTATATCTGATCAATGACCTGTTTGGTCTGATCCTCTGGTCGGTGATCTTTTATACCGTGAATGCGTTTGTACATTTTACATTTATGGATATGACCATGACACCGGTAGCGATCGCGCTTTTGAATACGGTGTTCCGTCTGGCAACGGTTATCGTGCTGTTCCCGTTTATTTCAAAGATCGAGAAGCTGGTATGCTGGCTTGTGAAGGATGACAAAGAAGATCTGGAAGATGAGGCAGACTTTGATCTTCTGGAAGAGCGTCTTCTGAATTACCCGGCCCTTGCTATCGCACAGTGTCACCGTGTAATGAACGGAATGTCCAAGAAGCTCCGTAAGAATGTCAACAGAGCCATGAATCTTCTGAATGATTATCAGCAGGATAAGTATGATAAGGTTCAGCGAAAAGAGGATCTGATCGACAAGTATGAAAGTCGTCTAGGAGAGTATCTGATCCAGCTGACAAAGAGAGAGATGAATTCTGCACAGACAAGACAGACTTCACTGTATCTGCATACGATCAATGACTTTGAGCGTATCGGTGATCATGCTTCTTACATTGCTCATATGTCCAATGAAATGCATGATAACCATACGAATTTTTCACAGGAAGCCTGGGATGAGCTGAATGTTGTTATGGAGGCAGTTCGTGAGGATATCAATATAACCTGCAATGCTTTCATGAAAGATGATAAAGAAATGGCACAGAGAGTAGCACCTCTCGGAGCTGTGATCACAGGACTTTGTGATGTACTGAAGATGCGTCATGCAGAGCGACTGAGCCAGGGCAAATGCGGACTGGAAGAGGGAACGGTATTTAGTGATATCCTCAACAGTTTCTGTCGTATCGCAACTCACTGTGCAAGTGCTATGGTGGCACTTATGAAGAGCGGAGAGACAGGATCTGATCTTCATATTCACGATTCCAAGATCTATCCCACAAACAATGCGGACTACTACCAGTATTTCAAGGAATACGGACAGAAATATGATATTGGAAATCAGGAAGGCCATATGCTCAGCATGGAGCCGGAAGAAGTAGAATAAGAAATTCAGGCAGCGGAAATGTAGATATTCCGCTGCCGTTTTTGTTAGGGATTTGCCCTAACAATGAAAAAAGAAGGGGCTGTCGCACTAATTTTTTAGTGCGACAGCCCCTTTGTACTGAGGTGATTATAGTTCAGAGAACAAAATATGTCACTCCTCTATTTTTCATTACTTTTTGTAAAAATCATATAATTGCTGATAATTAGTAATAGGGGTTATCAAAATACAGATTTCATGATATGATAAACCTATCAGATAGCGTGAGACATATAATGGGGATATGTATCTCGCAGCAAGAAAAGGGAGGTTTTTATTATGGGTGAAAGTATGATCACATCGTTTGACGGAACGAAACTGTATCTGAAAAAAGAAATGGCAGCAGACAATAAAGCTGTGATCGTGATTGTCCACGGACTTTGTGAGCACCAGGGCAGGTACGATTATTTTGCGGAAAAACTTCATGAGGCGGGAATCGGAACCTATCGTTTTGATCACAGAGGACACGGACGGTCTGAGGGTGAAGAGACTTTTTATTCAGATTTCAATGAGCTTCTGGACGACACCAACGTAGTTGTGGATATGGCAATTGAAGAAAATCCGGATGTCCCGGTATTTCTTCTTGGACACAGCATGGGCGGATTTACGGTTTCTCTGTACGGAGCCAAATATCCGGACAAAAAGCTCCGGGGGATCATTACCAGTGGTGCGCTGACCGCAGATAACGGCAATCTGATACGTGGTGTGCCGGGAGAAATGGATGTACATACGCGTCTTGCCAATCAGCTGGGTTCAGGTGTATGCTCTGTACAGGAAGTGGTAGACTGGTACGGAAAAGATCCATACAATAAACAGTCCTTTACAGCGGGGTTATGCTATGCGATCTGCGACGGACTTGACTGGTTCAAAGAGAAAAAAGCAGAGTTCCATTATCCGGTCCTTATGACACACGGCGAGAAAGACGGTCTGGTAAGTGTACAGGATACCTATGATTTCTTTAGGGAAGCAGGATCAAAAGACAAGCAGATGAAGATCTACGTCGGACTTTTTCATGAGATCCTGAATGAGTATTGTAAAGATGAAGTGATCGGGGATATGATCCGGTGGATGGAAGTGAGGATCTGAATATAAACAAATTGTTTTACAAGTAGCAGCAAAGCCAGGTGGAAACATATAACACCTGGCTTTCTTTTGCAAAGAGATTCTGTTACAATAGCAGGATGAAAACAAGAAGACAGAACAGGAGAAAAATAACCATGTCAAATATCATAGAAATCACAGATTTCAACGCTCCGGAGCTGGATGTATATGCCAGGATCTCGGAGATACAGCTTTTGAACCGGGCAGAACCGGAGAAGGGGATCTTTATTGCGGAGAGCCCGAAGGTTATTGAGAGAGCTTTGGATTCCGGGTGCCAGCCGATTTCTTTTCTGGTGGAACATAAACATGTTGAGGGTGAGGCAAAAGAACTGATCCGTCGTTGTGGAGACATTCCGGTTTATACGGCAGAATTTGATGTGCTAACGCAGCTGACCGGTTTCAAGCTCACAAGAGGGATGCTCTGTGCCATGCACCGACCGGCTCTTCCTGATATAGTCGATGTATGCAAAAATGCCCGCAGGATCGCAGTTCTGGAAAATGTGGTAAATCCTACTAATATAGGCGCGATCTTTCGTTCTGCGGCGGCTCTTGGAATGGATGCGGTACTGCTGACACCGGGATGCAGCAATCCATTGTACCGCCGTGCGATCCGTGTCAGCATGGGAACTGTATTTCAGATACCATGGACTTTTTTTGATGAAAAAACAGAGTGGAAAACGGAAGGTATCCGGTCTCTGAAAGCGATGGGATTTAAGACGGCAGCCATGGCTCTTAAGGAGGATTCTTTTGATATTGATGATCCTCATCTGATGGCAGAAGAAAAACTGGCAGTAGTTCTTGGGACAGAGGGGGATGGCCTTGCTTCAGAGACCATTGCGGACTGTGATTATACAGTATGTATTCCCATGGCCCATGGAGTGGATTCACTGAATGTGGCGGCAGCCAGTGCAGTTGCATTCTGGCAGCTGGGAAAACACTAAATATTTAAGAGAGTTCCCGTTTTTTATGATCTTGCATTCTGATTTTCTTCCTCCATATCCATCAGATGAAAAGAAAGCAGCAGATACAGGATCTCGCTTCTGTCTGTAAGGTCTGAATCCAGAAAAGCTTTGATCTTATCCAGACGATAAAGAAGAGTGCTTCTATGGATAAATAAAGCGCTGGCAGTGTGAGAAATGTTCTGGTTATGCTCCAGAAAACAACGCAGTGTTTCATAGAGATGAGATTGCTTTGCCTCATCCTTGTATTTCATTGACAGAAGCTTTTCGTGACAGATCATGTAAGCAGGAAGCTTTCTGGTAGCCTGTTCCAGGATATAGGGCAGAGCAATGGAGTCAAAATAGTGGATACTTTCTGCGGGATTTTTGCGTTTGCCGACCTGCAAGGTGACAGAAGCCTGTGTGTATTGACGGTGGAAATTGAAATGTCCAAGCATCTTCCGGCTGTATCCGGCGCTTAACATGCTGCTTTTGATAAAGCCCTCGATCTTATCGGAAATCTCATGGATAGTCAGAGTGCAGAGATCCAGATTGATAAAAAGCACAGCATTGCCCTTATGTTCCGTGGCACAGCTGGCGGGAATTGTGTTTTCCAGATAGTTGCAGATGGCATTAAGGGTCAGATTTTTCTGGTCGATCAGTCCGGTCTGGATCAGGATGCATTGATACATATGGGAAGAAAGCCATCCCACATTTGTCAGCTGCTGACTGATTTTTACATAATCAGCTCCGGGATCAGTCAGAATGGACATAAAAATCTGATGCAGAGGAAAAGCTTTATCCCGGCTGTGCATGATTCCTGTAGAAAGTGCATGGGATACCATCTGGGAAAGGTACTCCAGAACAAAACCAAACGTATCATCCAGGGGAACCTCACCTTCGGAAAACATCAGCCTGTATACTGCTTTATCATTATTGGAGATATTTACGCAAAGAGAAGGAGCAGTAAGGCCATTTCCCGGATAATAAAAATATCCGGTTTTATAAAAAGCCTCTTCGTAATGAGGATCCTGCTTCAGGCTGTCCACAATAGCCCAGGAATTTTCAGTGGAACCCAAAACAGAATTGGAAAGATCACTTAGATTCCAGTCTCTGGAGGCAATGATAGTAAAATCCATACCGATCAGCATCATTGGATTGGGAATAATGGAAGCTGTAAGATCCAGAAGCTCCTGGATAGATGCGTTCCGGAGACGGGAATCCATCAGGGACTGATTCCACTGATCATAGAGGATAAAAATATCCTGAATCCTGTTAAAGACAATATTGACTGGAATATCTTCAGGGATGATACACATGTTTGGCTGAGTTAATTCGTAGTTCTGATAGATTTTTCCAATCATCAGGAACAGAATATTTTTGGGATGATGAAAAGTGAGCTGAAAATCCGGATCTGTGATAAGGTAAACACGTCCATCCTGAAGAACGGTGTTCTTTTCAAAGCAGGAAGGGCAGGAAAGGGTGGGGGATGTATCCAGCCTGGATGTATGCATGGAAAATGATTTCTGCAGGTGATAGCATATGAGTTTTGCACTGAGTTTCAAGGAAAATCCTCCTTCCTATATTTTGTAGGAAAAAACAGGAATAATAGCCATATTATGTGGAATTGTGATTCTTTTGATTTACAGTATAATAGAATCATAAGGAAAAAACAAGTGCAGAAACAAGCCTTTTATGTTGGGGTGTGGCAAAACAAGTGCGGAAAAAAGGCTTTCCTGCATAATAACGTAGAGGAGGTGCGTTTATGTTAACAAAAAGACAAAATATGCTGGAAGTGATCCGCGGAGGAAATCCGGATCGTTTTGTAAAACAGTATGAGGGACTGACATTTGTTCTGAATACTCCATATCAGACGAAGTATCCTATGATGCCGGAAGGACCTGGTGCACCAACAGTAAAATGCGGATGGGGATATTATAATTCCTGGCCTGCAGGAACACCGGGAGCGTTTCCGCTCCATGATCCGGAGCATCTGGTATGTCCGGACGTCGCAGAGTGGAAAAAATATGTAAAGGCACCGGACATCAACTACACGGCAGAGGACTGGAAAGAATGCCAGGAGACAGTTGCCGGAATTGACCGGAATGAAACCATGGTTACTGCAATGGTTGCACCTGGAGTTTTTGAGATGTGCCATTATCTCTGTGAGATCCAGAATACCATGATCAATTTCTACGAAGAGCCGGAAGCCATGCATGAACTGATCGAATATATTACAGAGTGGGAACTGAAATGGGCAGAGCAGGTCTGCACCTATATGAAACCGGATGTTGTCTTCCATCATGATGACTGGGGAACACAGAAGTCTACATTTATCAGTGTGGATATGTTCCGTGAGTTCTTTATGGATTCTTACAAACGTATTTACGGATATTACCATGATCATGGTGTTGAACTGATCATCCACCATAATGACAGCTACAGTGCAACACTGGTTCCGACAATGATCGAGATGGGAATTGATGTATGGCAGGGCTGTATGTCTGTTAATGATCTTCCGAAGCTGATCAAAGAATATGGAAAAGATATCACATTTATGGGTGGTATCGATAACGGTAAAGTAGATCGCTTTGATTGGAATCAGGAAATGATCGAAGAGTCAACAGATCAGCTTTGCAGAGACTGTGGTAAGCTTTATTTTATTCCGTGCACCACTCATGGCCTGAATTTCTCATGTATCCCAGGTGTATATGAGGCAGTGGATAAGGAAATCGATAAAATGACAAAGGAAATGTTTTGATCGAAGCATAAGACTTATTAATAAGAAGTAAATAGAATAACAAAGGTCGGAAAAGCCTGCAAAACCCAGCAGAAAAGTGCTTTTCCGGCCTTTTTTTGTGAAATTCAGGAAAAAATAAAATTGTAAAGCAAAAACCCTTGACAGGTGTGCCGGAATCGTGTATGATAGCCAAGGTGATTACAGATGGAGAAATTTGTAGAGCAGACATTTTTATTTGATTTTTATGGAGAGCTTCTGACAGAGAGGCAGCGGCAGGTGTACACCAGTGTGGTATTTGAGGATTATTCCTTAAGTGAGGTTGCTGAGGAACTTGGCATCAGCAGACAGGGTGTGCATGATATGATCAGACGGTGCAATCGGACGTTGGAAGAATATGAAGAGAAGCTTCATCTGGTCGAGAAATTCCTGAACATCCGCAGTCAGGTCATAAAGATCCATGAACTGGCTGACAAGTACCACGCCGAAGATATTGCGGCGATTTCCAATGTGATATTAGAGGAGTTATGATCAATGGCATTTGAGAGTTTAACAGATAAACTGCAGAATGTATTTAAGAAGCTGAAGGGCAAGGGCCGTCTCACAGAGGCTGATGTCAAGGTAGCACTGAAGGAAGTTAAGATGGCGCTTCTGGAAGCGGATGTTAACTTTAAGGTCGTTAAGCAGTTTACGAAATCCGTTCAGGAAAAGGCTATCGGACAGGATGTTATGAATGGTCTGAATCCGGGACAGATGGTGATCAAGATCGTAAATGATGAGCTGGTCAACCTGATGGGAAGTGAGACAACAGAGCTTCCGATCAAACCGGGAATGGATCTTACCGTTCTTATGATGGTCGGTCTTCAGGGTGCAGGTAAGACAACGACGGTTGCCAAGCTGGCAGGCAAACTGAAATCCAAGGGAAAGAGACCACTGCTTGTGGCCTGTGATGTTTACCGTCCGGCAGCGATCACACAGTTGCAGGTAAACGGTGAGAAACAGGGCGTCGAGGTCTTTTCCATGGGAGATAAGCAGAATCCCGTGGATATTGCAAAAGCAGCTATCGAGCATGCGAAATCCAATCAGCAGAATGTTGTGCTCATCGATACAGCAGGACGTCTTCACATTGATG
Organism: Blautia sp. MB18-30; assembly: GCF_023669475.1. Lineage (NCBI taxonomy): Bacteria > Bacillati > Bacillota > Clostridia > Lachnospirales > Lachnospiraceae > Blautia > Blautia sp. MB18-30. The sequence goes on from NZ_JAMOYY010000008.1 coordinate 113,240, forward strand.
AGGATATGATGCAGGAGCTTGAGGATATCAAAGCGAATGTGAATGTAGATGCTACAGTGCTTGTAGTTGATGCCATGACAGGACAGGATGCAGTAAATGTGGCGCAGAACTTTTCTGATAAAGTCGGCATTGATGGTGTGATCCTGACTAAGATGGACGGTGATACACGAGGCGGCGCTGCGCTTTCCATTAAAGCCGTGACCGGCAAACCGATCTTCTATGTTGGTATGGGAGAGAAGCTTTCAGATCTGGAACAGTTTTATCCAGAACGTATGGCTTCCAGGATCCTTGGAATGGGCGATGTAATGAGTCTGATCGAGAAGGTGGAAGCATCTGTGGATCAGGAACAGGCTCAGGAGATGCAAAAGAAGCTGAAGAAAATGGACTTCGACTTCAATGATTATCTTACCAGCATGGAGCAGATGAACAAGATGGGTGGTATTTCCAGTATCCTGAACATGCTTCCCGGAATGGGCGGTAAGATGAAGGATATCGAGGGTATGATCGATGAGAAGGCTATGGACCGTACCAAGTCCATCATTCTTTCCATGACACCTCAGGAGAGAAGTAACCCCAACATTTTGAACATCTCACGCAAGAACCGTATCGCCAGAGGCGCCGGAGTGGATATTACAGAAGTAAATCGTCTTGTGAAGCAGTTTGAGCAGAGCAAGAAGATGATGAAACAGATGCCGGGATTAACAGGCGGCAAGATGAATATGGGAAAAAGAGGCGGCTTTAAGCTTCCCTTTTAATAAATAACAATAAATTTTCAGAAAGATAATTGGAGGAAAACAAAAATGGCAGTTAAGATCAGATTAAGAAGAATGGGACAGAAGAAAGCACCTTTCTATAGAATCGTAGTAGCAGATTCTCGCTGCAAACGTGACGGAAGATGCATCGCAGAGATCGGAACATATGATCCGAACCTTGACCCAAGCGTATACAAAATCGATGAAGAGGCAGCAAAAAAATGGCTTGCAGCTGGTGCTCAGCCTACAGAGGTAGTTGCTAAGCTTCTTAAACTTGCCGGAATCGAGAAATAATACCTGACAGATTTGGATCTGTGGCCTCAATGAGGTAGGAGCAAGGAGGTATGTAATGAAACAACTTGTAGAAGTAATTGCAAAATCTCTTGTTGAAAATCCGGATGAAGTAGTCGTTACTGAGACTGAAAAAGACGACGCGATTGTTGTTGAACTGAAGGTCGGACCGGCCGATATGGGTAAGGTTATCGGAAGACAGGGCAGAATTGCCAAGGCAATCCGTACTGTTGTGAAAGCGGCTTCTTCAAAAAGCAGCAAAAAAGTGATTGTAGATATTCTGCAATGAAAAAGAGACAGGAGCTGTGGATTCCATGGCTCCTGTTTTTACTCTGAAAGGGAGCAAAAATGGAAGATTTATTAAAGGTAGGAGTTATTACAACGACCCATGGCGTCCGTGGTGAAGTAAAAGTTTTTCCGACAACGGATGACGCAGAGCGTTTTCTTGATATTGAATATGTGCTTCTGGATACAGGAAAAGAGCTTCGCAGACTGAATATTCAGAATGTAAAGTTTTTTAAAAACCTTGCGATCCTGAAGTTTGAAGGCATTGACAACATCAATGATATTGAAATGTACAAGGGCCGTGAGCTTTGGATCCCACGTGAAGAGGCACAGGAGCTTGGCGAGGACGAATATTATGTAGCGGATCTTATCGGAATGGATGTACTTCTGGAGAATGGGGAGAAATTCGGAGTGCTCCGTGATGTGATGGAGACCGGCGCCAATGATGTTTATATTGTAGATCGTGTGGATGGCGAGGAAATCCTGCTTCCTGCGATCCATGACTGTGTTCTTGATGTGGATGTGGAAAAAAATACCATGACTGTACATTTGATGAAAGGGCTTGTTTAAATGAATTATCATGTACTTACATTATTTCCGGAAATGATCGAGAACGGAATGAACACAAGTATTACAGGCCGTGCCATTACAAAGGGACTGTTATCACTGGAAGCGATCAATATACGGGATTTTGCATTCAATAAGCACCAGAAGGTAGATGATTATCCTTATGGCGGTGGAGCCGGAATGCTGATGCAGGCGGAGCCGGTATATCTGTCTTATGAATCCATTGCAGAACGTATTGGAAGGAAACCCCGCGTGATCTTTCTGACTCCTCAGGGAAAAACCTTCAATCAGGATATGGCAAAAGAGTTTGCCCTGGAAGAAGACCTGGTTTTCCTCTGTGGTCATTATGAGGGAATTGATGAGCGTGTTCTGGAAGAAATCGTAACAGACTATGTTTCCATTGGTGATTATGTACTTACCGGTGGAGAACTTCCGGCTATGGTCATGATGGATTCTATTTCCAGAATGGTACCAGGTGTTCTGAATAATCAGGAATCCGGTGAGACGGAATCCTTTTCCGGGAATCTTCTGGAGTATCCCCAGTACAGCCGCCCGGAGGAATGGCATGGCAGAAAGGTTCCGGAGGTGCTGCTTTCCGGACACCATGCCAATGTGGATAAATGGAGAAGAGAGCAGTCTATCATCCGTACAGCCAAATGGAGGCCGGATCTTTTACCAAAAGCTGATCTGACCAACAAAGAGTGGAACGAGGTCCGCAGGCTTCGCAAACAGTGGAAAGAGGAAGTGGAAAAATAATTATGAAAACATCAGATTTTTATTATGATCTGCCGCAGGAACTGATCGCTCAGGATCCGCTGGAGGACAGAAGTTCTTCCAGACTGATGCATCTGTCCCTGAAAGATGGAAGTATCGAACATCGTCATTTTACCGATATACTGGATTACCTGCATAAGGGAGACTGTCTTGTGATCAATGATACCAAGGTTATCCCGGCACGTCTTTATGGTCACAAGGAAGAAACTGGAGCGCTGATCGAGATCCTGCTTCTAAAACGCCGCGAAAATGATATCTGGGAGTGTCTTGTAAAGCCGGGAAAAAAAGCACGTCCCGGTGCAAAGATCACTTTTGGTGACGGTATCCTGAAGGGTGAGATCATTGATATTGTAGATGAGGGAAACCGTCTGATTCAGTTCCATTATGAGGGGATTTTCGAAGAGATCCTGGATCAGCTGGGAGAAATGCCGCTGCCGCCGTATATTACCCACAAGCTGAAGGATAAGAACCGTTATCAGACTGTATATGCAAAGAATGAGGGATCTGCTGCCGCACCTACCGCAGGACTTCACTTCACGCCGGAGCTTCTTGAGAAAGTAAAGGAGAAGGGTGTGAATATTGCACATGTAACTTTACATGTAGGTCTCGGAACCTTCCGCCCGGTAAAGGTAGATGATGTAGAAAAGCACCACATGCACTCGGAGTTTTATATTGTGGAAGAAGATCAGGCAAAACTGATCAATGATACAAAGAAAAACGGCGGAAGAGTGATTTCTGTGGGAACTACCAGCTGCCGTACCCTGGAGTCCGCAGCTGGAGAGGATGGAATCGTGAAGGCCGGAAGCGGATGGACAGAGATCTTTATCTATCCTGGATATAAATTCAAAGCTATCGATGGACTGATCACCAATTTCCATCTGCCGGAGTCTACGCTTCTGATGTTAGTTTCAGCCCTTGCCGGAAAAGAACATATTATGGCTGCTTATGAGGAAGCAGTACGGGAGAGATATCGTTTCTTCAGCTTTGGCGATGCCATGATGATCGAATAAGATACAAAATTACTCTTTATATTATAATATCCCAACGGATCGCAGCATAGAAACATGCAGTGCAGGATCTGTTGGGATATTATTTTTGTTATGCTATTTATTCTTCACTGTCAGAGCCTTCCGATGTAGCGGATGAAGAATCCGCGGCAGGAATCGCAGCACTGCATTCCTCTATCTTGGATTTGATCCTGGATGCCTCATCTCCGGATGCAGGAGTTGGCTGATAATTGTTGTAGCCATCTGCGGAAGAAATAGAGCAGGGAATGATATTGGTCACGTTATCAGCCTGTACGCCTTCTGAGGTGACAGTGAAGGTCTGCTGGAAGATCATGGTGTCCATATCACTTGGAGAACTGTTTCCTCCAAAACAGAAATTGCCAAGACTGTAGACGATGTTTTTTCCTTTATAGGTTTCGATTCCCTGGAGTACATGCGGATGATGGCCACATACCAGATCTGCACCTTCATCGATAGCAAGACGGCCAAGGGTCATCTGATTGGTATCAGGAACTGTTTCGGTCTCATTGCCCCAGTGGAAGATCACAACTATAAGCTCTGCTCCATCTGCTTTGACCTTTGCGATATTATCTTTCAGCTGCTGTTCGCGTCCAAGATGATCCTTCAGCTCGTAAATTCCGACAAGACCAACTTTGATCCCCTTGATGTCCATAACTGCAGTATCATCATAACCGAAGTGTGTAATGCCCGCATTGTCCAGAGCAGTCAGAGTATCCGTGTAGCTCTGCTCTCCGTAATCATGGCTGTGATTGTTTGCAGTGTTTACGGCTTCAACGGAACCGCTGGTGAGTATCTGAGCATATTCGGCGGGTGCTTTAAATGCAAAGGTTTTATCTTCTCTGGCATCGGAATCGGTGAGGGTTCCTTCAAAATTGGCAATTGTCAGGTCATCTGCCTCAAAGATGCTTTTTACATTCTTAAAGAAATAATCTTTGCCGTTGTTATCGTAGCATGCGTTCAGACTTGTGTCATAATCAAAGGTCTCATCGGTACCCAATGTGCAGTCCCCGACTACGCTGAGCGTCAGTGAAACGGGATCTTTCACAGCAGCAGCTTCTTTTTTTGCCTTTTTTGCGGCCTCCTCTTCCTGGGCCTTCTGCAGTGCAGCGGCTTCTGCAGCTTTCCGGGAAGAAATGCATGCACGTGCGGAAAAAATGATCACAAGAATAAGTATGATCAGGATCCCGCCAGCTGCAAGAAACATTTTCTGACGGCGTACCTGGTAATATCTGGATTTTTTGCTGATGTCATTCCTGCGAGTCCCAGTGGAACGTGAACGGGAATTACGGGATGCAGAACCAGAATGCTTCCGCCGTGCTTCCTGTGCTCTGGTGGCTTCTCTGCGTGCCTGCTCTGGATCATGGCCATGAGGCGGCCGCCTTCGATTGTCGTTTGCCATTCTTTTTCTCCTTCGTATGTAAAGATATCTTTATTATAGAAAGAATGGTAAGTATTGTAAAGAAAGAATCGCGGACTTTTCAGAAAAAGAAGTTTTTGATATAATAATTAGGCCAAAAGGCAGAAATATAAACTACAGGGAGATGGTGCTGATATGATATTATATATCGGAAATCATACAAGTTCGTCCAAAGGCTATGCTGCCATGGGGCGTCAGATGCTGAAAAACGGTGGAAACACGTTCGCTTTTTTTACCCGCAATCCCAGAGGAGGCAAGGCAAAAGAGATCGATCCCGCAGATGTGGAAAGATTTCTGGAGCTTTCCAGGGAAAATCATTTTGGAAAGCTGGTGGCACATGCACCGTATACCATGAATGCCTGTGCCGCAAAAGAAAATCTGAGAGATTTTGCAAGAGAGATCATGGCAGATGATCTGAAACGTATGGAATATACACCGGGAAATTATTATAATTTTCACCCGGGCAGTCATGTAGGGCAGGGAACTGAGACGGGAATTACCAAAATTGCGGAAATCCTCAATGATGTCCTTACAGAAGAACAGAGTACGACCGTCCTTCTGGAAACTATGTCCGGCAAGGGTTCGGAAGTAGGAGCAACGTTTCAGGAGCTTCGTGATATCATTGACAGGGTGGAAAAAAATAATAAACTGGGTGTCTGCCTGGATACCTGTCATGTATGGGATGGCGGTTATGATATTGTCCATGATCTGGATGGTGTTCTTGATGAGTTTGACCGGGTGATCGGCCTTTCTAGATTGAAGGCTGTTCATCTCAACGACAGTATAAACGGATTGGGCAGTCATAAGGATCGCCATGCAAAGATCGGCGAAGGCCAGATCGGCCTGGATGCACTTGTGAATGTGGTGTGCCATCCGGCTCTTGAGGGAATTCCCTTTATTCTGGAGACACCAAATGATGATGAAGGATGGAAAAGAGAAATTTCACTTTTACGAGAACGATATTCCATGAAAGGAGATTGATCCATGAAAAAGTTCAGATATTTTATCCTGGTGCTTGCCGGGGTGGCAGCGATGATGCTGGGAGGATGCAAAGATAAGGAAAAATATGACGAATCTGCTTTTCAGGATGACCTGGAACCTCTGAGTGAGGATGAAGTGGAGGCCATGGACCAGAATGGTGACGATGAGATGGCAGTAGCTGATGAAAGCGACCTGGAGCAGCTGCAGGATTCTGAAAATGCTGCAGGATCAGGAGACACAGATGGGTCCGCTTCATCGGATGCAGCAGACTCACAGAGCGAAAAGAAACTGGATGAAAATGGCACCTATACAGATAAAGATGAAGTGGCCCAGTACATTTATGAGTATGGCCATGTACCCTCCAATCTGACTGCTGCAGACTACGATAATGCAGACAGTATGCTTCCGGTAGAGGAGGGCGTAACCTATCAGCAGTGCAGCCTTGATGATGCAGGGAAACAGAAGCTGATCTTCACTCAGGATGCAAAGCGCATTTATTACACAGACGATGACGGACAGTCTTTTGACGAGATCTATTAAAATCAAAAGAACAAAATAAGACCCCCGGATACAGATAAACGATCAGTATCCGGGGGATTTTGCATGTCAGGGCTGAGACTGATCAGTGGACCAGATTTTTCATTTCAGCTCCGTCCATAAAAGTTTTTGCGTTTTCCAGGGTTGTCTCCGCAATATTGGTCAGTGCTTCTACCGTAAAGAATCCCTGATGTGAGGTCATGGTCACATTTGGGAAGGACAGAAGACGCTGGATCGTGGAAGTAGGAAGAATGCTGCTTGACATGTCTTCATATACATATGCAGATTCTTCTTCGTAAACATCCAGACCAACGGCGAAGAATTTGTGATCACGGATACCTGCGATCAGGTCATCGGTTTTGATCAGTCCGCCTCTGGAGGTATTTATAAGGATCACACCATCTTTCATTTTTGCAATCGTTTCGGAGTTGATCAGATGCTCTGTTTCCGGAGTCATCGGACAGTGCAGACTGATCAGATCACTGGTGGAAAGGAGTTCGTCCAGTGAAACATACTCCAGAAAGTCAAGATTTTTATTAGGGAAAAGATCATAAGCAATTACCTTCATGCCAAAGCCGCGGCAGATTTTTGCCATTGCCTGACCGATTTTTCCGGTGCCGATGATTCCGGCTGTTTTCTGATAAAAGTTAACGCCCATGAGACCGTTCAGTGCAAAGTTATTTTCACGGCATTTGATATATGCCTTGTGGGTGTGCCGGTTGGCGGTAAGAGCCAGTGCCATGGCGTGTTCGGCAACTGCTTCCGGAGAATAACCGGGAACACGTGCCACCTGGATCCCGCATTTTGCTGTAGTTTCCAGATCAACATTATTGTATCCGGCACAGCGCATCAGGATCAGTTTTACACCCTGGCGGTGAAGTTCTTCAATGACCGGTGCGCCGAGATCTGCATTTACAAATGCACAGATGGCATCGTAGCCGTGGGCAAGAGCTGCGGTTTCTTCATGGATATTTGCTTCAATGAATTTAATTTCAATGCCTGGATAAGATGGAAGCAGCTTCTCAAAAAATTCCCTATCGTAGCTCTTGGTGTCATAAAACAAAATTTTCATAATCGTTGCTCCTCTCTGGAAATAATTATTTTCCGAAAAAATAATACCATAATAGTAGGAATTTGGAAAGTGGGAAAAATGATAAAATTTATCAAAAAAATGGTTTCATTTTGGAATTATGATATCCATAATAAATAAAAATTATACGAAATACA